>JBDIAF010000339.1:0-3042 GCA_039812245.1 Agromyces sp.
GGCCTGCTCGACCAGCCGGTCATCGCCGACCTCGTCAGCACCCTGCGCGTCCTGCACGATCCGACGGCGGGCGCCGAGCTCATCCGCGTGCTCGGCGGGGCGCGCTGGGCGATCGGCCCGTCCGACCTCGCGGCGCTCGCCGGGCTCGCCCGCTGGCTGGCCGACCGCGACGAAGCGATGCGCCGGCTCGACGACGGCGTCCGGTCGGGGCTGCGCGCCTCGATCGCGGCGGAGGAGTCGCCCTCGATCGTCGACGCCCTCGACTTCCTGCTGTCGGCCCCCGACGACCACCGCGCGCTCGCCGGCATCAGCGAGATCGGGCTCGCCAGGATGCGGCGGGCCGGTGCGCAGCTGCAGTCGCTCAGGCGGCGCGGCGGTCTCGGGCTCGTCGACTTCGTGAGCCTCGTGCAGCACGAGCTGCTGCTCGACATCGAGGTCGCGGCGAACGCCGACCAGCCGCTCGGAGCGCCGAGTCTCGAGGCCTTCGACGAGCTGCTGGCCGGGTTCGTCGACCTGGCCGAGCACGCGACCCTCGGCGCGTTCCTCGGTTGGCTCACCGAGGCCGAGCAGCGCGATCGGCTCGCGCCTCGGCAGGACGAGCCCGAGCCGGGCGCCGTGCAGGTGCTCTCCATCCACGGCTCGAAGGGGCTCGAGTGGGACGTCGTGGCGATTCCGCGCCTCGTCGCCGACGAACTGCCGGGCAAGCCCCGCTCGACCAAGGGCTGGCTGGCGTTCGGCGAGCTGCCGGGCGAGTTCCGCGGCGACCACGAGGAGCTGCCCGAGCTCATGTGGCGCGGCGTGCAGAGCCAGCACGAGTTCGACGAGGCGGTCGCCGCCTTCTCGGCCGAGAACGCCGAGCGGCACGCCGAGGAGGAGCGCCGGCTCGCCTACGTCGCGCTCACGCGAACGCGCGAGGACCTGCTGGTCACCGGCTCGTGGTGGGCGTCGCAGAAGCAGCCCCGGCAGCCGAGCACCTTCCTGCGCGAGCTCGCGGCGCGCGGGATCATCGCGGCGGATGCCCTGCCGGTGCAGCCGGCCTCCGACGAGAACCCGCGCGCGATCGGCGAGTCGACCACGACCTGGCCGCTCGACCCGCTCGGCCGCCGCCGACTGGGCGTCGTCCGCGCGGCCGATGCGGTGCGCGCCGCCGCCGACGGCCCGTCGGGTGCGGGGGTCGGCCCCGCGCTCGCCGAGCAGATCCGGTTGCTGCTCGAGGAGCGCCGTCGCCGTCAGGAGGGCCCTGAGGCACCCGAGATCCCGACCCGTGTGCCGGCGTCCCGCTTCAAGGACTACGTCGACGACCCCGCCGCGGTGGCCGAACAGCTTCGTCGGCCGATGCCGCAGCGTCCGTTCCGTGCGACGCGCCTCGGCACCCTCTTCCATCGCTGGGTCGAGCACCGTTCGACCGGTGAGGCCGAGGCGACCGCGCTCGACGACGACTGGCCCGGTACGGCCGAGGGACTGAGCGGCTTCGACGAGCTGCTCGGGGCGGAGGCCCTCGGCGCGGGCTCCGTCGACGCCGGCGTCCTCGCCGGAGCGGCCGGCGCCCACGGAGCCGCCGGCGCCCACGGAGCGGCCGGCGCCGACGGAGCGGCCGGCGCCGACGGCGGCGGCTCCGGGGGCGGCGAGGTGCTCCCGCAGGCGCCTCGGGCGACGCTCGCCGACGCCTCGGCCGAGCGGCTCGCGGCGCTGCAGGCCACGTTCGAGGCATCCGAGTGGGGCGACCGCAGGCCGCTCGCCGTCGAGCTCGAGCTGCATCTGCCGCTCGGCGCGCACGTCTTCGTCTGCAAGCTGGACGCCGTGTACGAGATCGACCCGTCGAGCGAGCTCGGCCGGCGAGGCATCCGCTATCAGGTCGTCGACTGGAAGACCGGGCGCGCCCCACGCGACGACCGCGAGCTCGAGCTGCGCCAGACCCAGCTGGCGCTCTATCGGCTCGCGTACGCGAAGTGGGCGGGCATTCCCGAAGCCGAGATCGACGCCGTGTTCTACTACGTCGAGGACGACCGCACGCTGCGCCCCGAGCGGCTCTACGACGAGGTCGAGTTGCGCCGTGCCTGGGCCTCGGCGCTCGATCCCGCGTCGTCCGCGTCTTCGGATGCCTCGGCCGGAGCCGCCTCGTCGGCGTCCCTCGAGCCGGCGGGCTGATCGCTCGCCCCGGCGGCGGGCGCCGGCGTCGCGTCGCCCCAGTCGCTGAGGTCCAGCGGGATCGGTGCGGTGAGGTTCTGCTCGTCGTCCGAGGCGTCGCCGGCCTGCCGGCGCAGCTCCGAGAAGTCGTAGCTGTCGGTGAGCAGCGTGCCGGCCGGCTCGCCCGGCGCCTCGAACTGCGGGGTGCGGTCGAGCAGTCGTTCCACGTCGCCGACGGTCATGATCGGGCCGGTCTCGGGCGAGAGCGGGTCGCTCGTGTGGTCGTGCACGCTCTCGACGAGCCCGTCGAGCAGGCTCACGGCGTCGGCGATCGTCGCGTCGTCGCGCTGCTCGACGCCGTGCAGCAGCCAGCGCGCGAGCTCGAGCTCGCCGTAGAGCAGGGCCCGCTGCGGGATGTGCGCGTCCGCGCCGCCCTCGCGGGCGACGAGGTACGCCTCGAGCGCGCGCTCGGCGGCGGCGCCGCGGGCCGTGAGCAGCCAGTGCAGGTCGATCGCGGGGTCGCCCTGCGCGAGATTCGACCAGCCGAGCACGCCGGTCACGGCGTCGCCCTCGACGAGGATCGAGTCGGCCGTCAGCTGCCCGTTCACGACGGTCGGCTGGAACCGCCAGAGCGCCTCGTCGTCGGTGGCCTGCTCCCATCGGCGCAGCAGCGCGGCGGGCAGGTGGCCCGTGTCGGCGGCACGATCGACGAGGGCGACGACGCCCTCGCGCACCTCAGCGGGGGAGCGCCTGGGGAGGCCGGCATCGCCGATGAACCCCGTCGGCAGATTGTGGATCGCGGCGATGGCGAGCCCGACCGACTCGGCGAGGGAGGCGTATTCGGTGAGCTCGTCCGCGGTGCGCGCGGCACCCGGCACGAAGTCGGTGACCACGGCACGCGTGCCGTCGATCGGG
>JBDIAF010000340.1:0-3039 GCA_039812245.1 Agromyces sp.
GTCGGATGCCTCGAGCCCGCGCCCCTCGCCGAGCTCGACGGCCGAGAGCGGGCCGACGGCCGCGCCCGCCGGGTCGATGCCGAGCACGGTCACGCGGTCGATGTCGAACGCGCTGCCGCCGGCGCCGTCGAAGCCGCCCTGCGGCGGCTGCTGGGCGCCGCCCGTGGTGCCGTCGCCGGGCGCGAACTGGTCGGTCCCGTCGCTCTGCGCGCCCTGTTGGGCGAAGTCCGGCAGTTCGCCGGAGAACGTCACGTTCTCGAGCGAGAGCGCGGCCGAGGCATCCGCGACGCCGTCGATGCCCTGCACCGTCTCGAGCGCGGTGTCCTCGAACGTCTGCGAGCCCATGCCGGTCGTCAGCCGCGACTGGCTGATCGAGGTGGAGCCGTCGGCCGTCTGCCCGTCTGCGGCCCCGAATTCGAAGCGCTGGGCGCCGCCTTCGCCGGGCGCGCTCGGCGCGGCGCTCACCGTGAGGTCGGTGCCGACGCCGTAGACGGACTGCAGCACCTGGGCCTGCGCCTGCTGCACGCCGGTCGAGACGGCGTTCACGATCATGACGAGCGCGATGGCGAGCGCCATGCCGATCGCGACGATCGCGGTCTGCCTGCGCCTGCCGGCGAGCTCTCGCCGGAGGTAGGTGAAGAACATGTGGGTCCTCTCGTCGATGGGGTCGACGCGACGCTAGGGCGGGGCGCTGTGGCCGTGCTTTGGCGGCACTATGGGTTCGCCATGGTGACGCATCCTCGAATTCGCACAGCCGAGGCATAGGAAAGCCATAGCCCGATGGCGATACTGGAACCATGAGCCAGGCCCAGACGACGCCGCACCGCGCACCCGCCATCGCGAAGCCCGACGGCTCGATGGTGCGCGTGCTCGTGGTCGACGACGAGCACTCGCTCACCGAGCTGCTGAAGATGGCGCTGAAGTACGAGGGCTGGGACGTCCGCACCGCGGGCGACGGGCTCAGCGCGGTGCGGATCGCCCGCGAGTTCCGCCCCGACGCGATCGTGCTCGACATCATGCTGCCCGACATCGACGGGCTCGAGGTCATGCAGCGGGTGCGCGCCGAGGGGGCGGAGACGCCCGTGCTCTTCCTCACCGCGAAGGACTCGCTCGACGATCGCATCGCGGGGCTCACCGCCGGCGGCGACGACTACGTGACCAAGCCGTTCAGCCTGGAGGAGGTGGTGGCGCGGCTGCGGGGCCTCATCCGCCGTTCGACGCTCACCCTCGCCCAGGCGAAGGACCCGGTGCTGCGCGTCGGCGACCTGTCGCTCGACGAGGACTCCTACGAGGTGCACCGCGACGGCGAGCCGATCGAGCTCACCGCCACCGAGTTCGAGCTGCTGCGCTACCTCATGCGCAACCCTCGCCGGGTGCTCTCGAAGGCGCAGATCCTCGACCGCGTCTGGTCGTACGACTTCGGCGGCAAGGAGACGGTGGTCGAGCTCTACATCTCGTACCTGCGCAAGAAGATCGACGCGGGGCGCGAGCCGATGATCCACACGGTGCGCGGCGCCGGCTACATGCTGAAGGCCGCCGAGTGACGAGGCCGGGCGACCCCGGCTACGCGGCCGAGGCCAGGTCGCGGGCCGCGGCGGGCGAGGCGCCGACGGGCGGGCCGGATGCCTCGGGCGCGGCCGGCGCCCCCGGCGCCGCCATTGCGTCGGGCCGACGCCGCTGGACGCTCGAGCGACGGCTCGTCGCGGCGATGGCGGCGCTGCTCGCCGCGGTCAGCATCGTCGTCGGCGTGGTGAGCGTCACCGTCTTCCACGGCTCCTCGCTGCAGGCGGTCGACGCCGAGCTGCACACCTCGGTCGAGCGTGCCGTACCGCGCGTCCAGGCCGTCCCGCTGCCCGGCGGCACCATCGGCATCGCGCTGAACATCCCGGGGCAGGGCGCCGGCACGGTCGCGGCCTACGTCTTCGCCGACGGCACCGCCCAGGCCGGCTACATCGCCGAACGCGGCGCGGTGCTCACCCTCGACCAGCAGGTCGCCGACGAGCTCGCCCGCGTGCCCGTCGACGGACAGCCGCACGACGTCGACCTCGACGGCGCCCTTGGGGCCTATCGCGCGATCGCCACGCAGATGCCCGACGACGCCACCATCGTGCTCGCGCTGCCCCTCGCCGAGGTGAACAGCGAGACCGGCCAGCTCGCGCTCACGATCGCGCTCGTCGCCATCGCCGGCCTGCTCTTCGCGATCGCCTTCGGCTCGGTCATCGTGCGGCGCGCCCTCGTGCCCCTCGCGCGCATGACCGACACCGCGCTCGCCGTGTCCGAGCGCCCGCTCGACCGGGGCGACGTCGACCTCGACGAGCGCGTGCCCGTCGACGACCCGCGCACCGAGGTCGGCCGGCTCGGCACCGCGTTCAACCGGATGCTCGGGCACGTGGCATCCTCGCTCTCGGCGCGCGAGCAGTCGGAGCGCAAGGTGCGCCGATTCGTCGCGGATGCCTCGCACGAGCTGCGCACCCCGCTCGCGTCGATCCGCGGCTACGCCGAGCTCACGCGCCTGCACGGCGGCGAGCTGCCCCACGACGTCACGCACGCGATCTCGCGCATCGAGTCGGAGTCGCTGCGCATGACCGAGCTCGTCGAGGACCTGCTGCTGCTCGCCCGCCTCGACGAGGGTCGCGAGCTCGTGCACAGCCGCATCGACGTGCGCACGATCGTCGTCGACGCGGTCGGCGACGCGCAGGTGGCCGGACCCGACCACGAGTGGTCGGTCGAGGTGCCGGATGCCCCCGTCGAGGTCGCCGGCGACGATGCGCGCCTGCGCCAGGTGCTGACGAACCTGCTTGCGAACGCCCGGGTGCACACGCCCGACGGCACGGCCGTGCACGTCGCCGTCGAGCCGCGGCGCGGCCCGATCGCCGCCGCGCGCGCGGCCTCCTCGACGACCGGCAGCGCGGCTGCGGCCGCGGGCACCGTTCGCATCACCGTCGTCGACGACGGCCCGGGCATCGATGACGGGGTGCGCGAGCGGCTCTTCGAGCGCTTCGCCCGCGGCGACGCCTCGCGCTCGCGCCGGGCCGGCGC
>JBDIAF010000341.1:0-3032 GCA_039812245.1 Agromyces sp.
TCGCGTTCCGCGTCGAGCGGCTCGGGCTCAGCCGCTGGGCGGGCGTCGGCGTCGGCATCGTCGGCGTGGTCGTGGTGATCGGGCCGTGGCAGTACCACGCGCTCACCGGCAGCCTCGCCGGTCAGCTCGCCTGCCTGGTGGCGACCGCCTGCTACGGCTTCACCTTCGGCTACCAGCGCAAGTTCCTGAGCCAGCGGCCGATCGCGCCGGCGACGTTCGCCTTCCTCTCGATCGGCATGTCGGCCGTGGTGATGCTCGCGCTCACGCCGTGGCTCGCGCTCGGGCCGGTCGAGCTCGACTGGCAGGTCACCGGCTCGCTGCTCGCGCTCGGCGTGCTCGGCACCGGTCTCGCCTACATCTGGAACATCAACGTGCTGCGCGCCTGGGGGCCGACCGGCACCTCGACGGTGACCTACGTGACGCCCGTCGTGGGCGTCGCCCTCGGCGTGCTGCTTCTCGGCGAGCGGTTCAGCTGGCACGAGCCGGTCGGGGCGGTGCTCGTGCTGTTCGGCATCCTGCTGACCCAGGGGCGCCTGCGGTTGCCGGGGCGGCGCACGCCGGTCGAGTAGCGCGGGCGTCGGTCGAGTAGCGAAGCGTATCGAGACCCGGTGCGAGGTCTCGATACGGCGCTGGCGCGCCTACTCGACCGACGCGAGAGCGCCTACTCGACCGACGAGGGGTTGACACGGGGCATCGGACATGGTTGGTTAGTTACACAAGTAATGAACCAACGAAGCGAGGCCGCCTATGGACGAATCGCGACCGATCTTCATCCAGATCGCCGAGCAGGTCGAGAACGACATCATCGACGGCGTGCTCGCAGAGGGGGCGCAGATCCCCTCGACGAACGAGTTCGCGGCGTTCTACCGCATCAATCCGGCGACCGCACTGAAAGGGGTGACCCGCCTTGTCGACGACGGCATCGTGGTCAAGCGAAGGGGAATCGGCATGTTCGTGACCGAGGGCGCGAGGGGGCGGCTCATCGAGCGCCGCCGCGCCGACTTCGCGGCCGAGTACCTGCGGCCGCTCATCATCGAGGCCGAGAAGCTCGGCATCTCCATCGACGAGCTCGCGGCGCTGCTGCGAGCCGAAAGGATCGCATCATGACCGCCACCGTGGTCCGCGCGAGCGGGCTCACCAAGCGCTACGGATCGTTCGCGGCGGTCGACGGGGTCGACCTCTCGCTCGAGCAGAACCGCATCTACGGCCTGCTCGGCCGCAACGGCGCCGGCAAGACGACGCTCATGCAGCTCATGACGGGCCAGCTCTTCCCGAACGCGGGCGAGCTCGAGGTGTTCGGGCGCACGCCGGCCGAGCACGCCGACGTGCTGCGCCGGCTCTGCTTCATCGCCGAGTCGCAGCGATACCCCGAGGACTTCGCGCCCGCGCACGTCTTCAAGGCCGCGCCGTGGTTCTTCGAGAACTGGGACGCGGAGTTCGCCGAGCGGCTCGTCGCCGACTTCCGGCTGCCCGTGAAGCGGCGCATCAAGAAGCTCAGCCGAGGCCAGCTCAGCGCCGTCGGCGTCATCGTCGGCCTCGCCTCGCGGGCCCCGCTGACCTTCTTCGACGAGCCCTACCTCGGCCTCGACGCGGTCGCGCGCCACATCTTCTACGACCGCCTGCTCGAGGACTACGCCGAGCATCCGCGCACGGTCGTCCTCTCCACCCACCTGATCGACGAGGTCGCGAACCTGCTCGAGCACGTCATCCTGATCGACCAGGGCCGCATCCTGCTCGACCGCGACGCCGAGGAGGTGCGCGGGCAGGCGACGACGGTCGCCGGCGCCCGCGCGGCCGTCGAGCAGTTCGTCGCCGGGCGCACCGTGATCGGCCGCGAGGGCCTCGGCGGCCTCGCCTCGGTCACGATCGACGGCCGCCTCGACCGCGAGGAGCGGATCCGGGCGGCCGAGCTCGGGCTCGAGCTCGCGCCGGTCTCCCTGCAGCAGCTCATCGTCCACCTCACCGGCGCAGACCTCGCCGGGACCAGCGAGAAGGAGGTCGCAGCGTGACCGCCGTCACCACCGCCGTCGCCGAGCGCGACACCGCGACGGCCCGCAGCCGCCCGGGCGAGATCTGGCGCATCGTGCGCCTGCTCGCCGTCAAGCCCTCGGTCTTCTTCGGCGTGCCCTGGCTCATCCTCGCCGCCGCCTGGGTGCTGAGCATCGTCGTCGCCCTGCTCATCCAGGGCACGGGCGTGCCGCCCTCCGAGACCATCGAGGGCTCCCGCTACAGCTGGGCCGTCCTCTCGCCGCAGTGGTATCTCGTGGCGGTCGGCGTGCAGGCCGTCGCCTTCACCTTCTCGTTCTCGCTCGGCTTCGGCTCGACGCGGCGCGACTACTGGCTCGGCATGAGCGCCATGTTCGTGTTCGTCGCCGCCGAGATGTCGGTCGCGATCGCGACCCTCGTGCAGATCGAGAAGGCCACGAACGGCTGGTTCGTCGGCGCAGGCATGTTCGACGCGCTCTGGTACGGGCAGCTCGGCTGGGGCTTCGACGCCTTCTCGACCTTCGCGTTCGAGCTGTTCGTGCTCTTCGTCGGCGCGGGCGCCACCACCGTGTACATGCGCTGGCGGGTGCGCGGCATGCTGATCCTCGCGGCCTCGTTCATCGTGCTCGCCCTCGCCGGCTTCGCGGTGCTGGTCTTCGTCCCCGGCATGCCGACGCTGATGACGATCATCGCCTCGCTCGGGCTCGTCGGCATCTTCTGGGTGCTGCTCGGCGCGGCCGTCGTCGCTGCCATCGGGGGCTTCCTGGTGATCCGCCGGGCGACTCCGCGCTGATCGGCTCGGCGCCCGGCAGCGCACCCACGCCGGAACCACGTTCTGACGCGGGAACACGGTTTGGACCCGGTTCCCGCGCCAGAACTGTGTTCCCACGGTAGGGGCGAGGGAGGGAGCCGGGGTGGGCGTCCGCGGGTCATTCCAGCGGATGACGCGTCGGGCGGGAGATCCCTCTCCCGCCCGACGCGCTCCCATGCCGGCCCCGGGCACCGTGGAGGCATGAGTTCTTTCGTCCTGGAGGCATCCGGCCTCG
>JBDIAF010000342.1:0-3027 GCA_039812245.1 Agromyces sp.
GTGCGTGCTCGCCCTGCTCGCGACGCTGCTGCTCGCCGCCGCGTCCGATCCCGCGCGCACGGTCGTCGAGCCGCGGTCCGCCGCTGCGCGCGGCATCCTCGCACCCGCACGGCGGCGGCCCCCGGCGCTGTCGCTCGCCGAGCTCTCGATCAGTCGGACGTGATCCGGCGGAGGCCGCGCCGCGGCATCCGCACCGCCCGCCCAGAGGCGGGATCAGATCACGAACGAAAGAGCTTGGAAATGACCATCAGCACGACCCTGCGCGCGAACGCGCGCGTCTTCGCCCTCGCGACCCTCGGCCTCGCCGGAGCGCTCGCGCTCGCCGGCTGTGCGGCCGCCGGCGCCGGCGACGCCGACCACTCCTCGATGGGGCACGGTGGCGTGGCCGCATCGGACGCGGCGCTGCCCGCGGGCGTGAACGACGCCGACCTCGCGTTCGCGAGCGGCATGATCATGCACCACCGGCAGGCGATCGAGATGAGCGACCTCGTCCTCGCGAAGGACGGCCTCGACCCCGAGGTCGCGGCGCTCGCCGAGCGCATCAAGGCGGCCCAGCAGCCGGAGATCGACCGGATGCAGAGCTGGCTCGACGACTGGGGCCGCTCGGCCGCGGCCGACGACCCGGCGGGCATGGACCACGGCGGCATGATGTCGGCCGACGACCTGTCCGCCCTCGAGGCCGCAGCGGGTGCTGACGCGGGCGCCCTCTTCCTCGAGCAGATGATCGTGCACCACGAGGGCGCCGTCGCCATGGCCGAGACCGTGCTCGACGCCGGCGAGAGCGCCGAGGTGCGCGAGCTCGCGCAGGCCGTCGTCGACGACCAGAGCGCCGAGATCGCCGAGATGCAGGCGCTGCTCGCCCGCTGACCGGCGCCCGCGCCGAGGCACGGGCCCGACGGAGGCCTCCGACACGCGCCCGCGCCGAGGCACGCGCCCGCGCCGGAGGCCTCCAACACGTACGGAGGACGGGATGCCCAATGGAGGCCTCCCTCTGTGTTGGAGGCCTCCGGTCGCGGGGCTGCCGGGTTCGAGGCTTCCAGCCGGTACCCATAGGGGGTATGGTACCGTTGTGAACACGACGTACAAAGGAGCCGAGATGATCGACACCCCTGCTGGAACCGCCGAACTGCCCCTGGCCGACGCGAGCGGCGACTCGTGCTCGTGCTGCGCCCTGCCCGAGCAGGCCGCGCCCGCAGCGGCGCCCGAGGGAGCCGTGGTCGCCGAGTACGGCGTCGACGGTATGACCTGCGGCAACTGCGTCGCACACGTCTCGGCCGAGATCCAGGCGATCGACGGCGTCGACGAGGTGCGGGTCGAGCTCGTCGCGGGCGGCACGTCGAAGGTCAGCGTCGTGAGCGCCGGCCCGATCGCCCCCGAGCTCGTGGCCGCCGCGGTCGGCGAGGCCGGCTACGCGCTCGCCGACTGAGCCGCGGCCGGGCGCCGACGTTCACGCAGTGTTCACCGCACCGTCGCCGTGCGCCCGATTCGGGGGACACCGCGCTCCGTAGGGTCGAGGCATGGCTCTCAGCGCATCGACGGGCAGACGCTCACCGGTCTCGCACCGGGTGCGTTCCGAGCTGCGTTCGCGCATCGAGCGCGGAGTGTGGACGGCGGGCATGGCGCTGCCGAGCGAGGCGGCGCTGTGCCGCGAGTTCGGCACCTCGCGGGGGCCGATCCGGCGGGCGCTCGCCGCGCTGCGGGCCGACGGCTTCATCGTCGGCGGTCGCGGCAAGCCGCCCGTCGTCGGCAAGGTCGTGCCCGCGCAGTCGCTCGCGACGTTCCGCTCCTTCACCGACTGGGCGAAGGCCGAGGGCAAGACGCCGGGCACTCGCGTGCTCTCGCTCGAGCGGCGGCACGCGGCATCCGCGACGGCCGGGCTGCTCGAGCTCGACGAGGGCGCCTACGTCGTCGAGCTGATCCGGGTGCGACTGCTCGACGAGGTGCCGATCATGATCGAGCGCGCGAGCTTCGTGCCCGAGGTCGGGCGGCTGCTGCTCGGGCTCGACCTCGAGCACGCCTCGGTGTCGGCCGAGCTCGCGCGACACGGCGCCGCGCTCACGCGGGCCAGGCACACCATCGACGCCGTCGCGGCGAACCCGCTCGACGCCGAGGCGCTCGGAGTGCACGCCGGCGCACCGCTCCTGCGCGAGCGGCGCCTCTCGCACGACGCCGCCGGCCGGGCGATCGAGTACGCGGAGGCCCGGTACCGCTCGGAGTTCGCCACGTTCCGGGTCGACAACTCGACCGCCGACCCCGTCGCAGCCGACCGCGGGACGACCGCGGCGAGCCCCATCGAGGTGCGCTCCCTGATCTGAGCCGGATGCCTCGGCGCCGATGGTGGGCGTCTCCGCTCTCGGCGCCGTCTCGCTCTCGACGCAGTCTCCGCTCGTGGCGACTCTCCGCTCTCGGCGGGCATCGGGCGGGGAATGGTGAGCCGGGGGCCCCGAGGCATCCGGGCATAGGGTGACGACATGGATGCCTCCACCGACCCGCCCCGATGGGGCGCAGCGTCGGGTGTCGATGCACTGGAATGGCCTTCGCGGTGGCGCGGCGACCCGCCCGCCGAGGCGTACAGCCGGGTGAGCGACGCCGAGCGGTATCGGGTGCTGCAGGCGTTCGCGTCCGCCGTGGTCGACGACCTCGAGCGCGAGTTCGCGGTCGAGCGGCAGGAGCTCGACGGTCTCTCGGGCGGGACGGCCGACCACGTCGAGTTCGACCGCGTGGTCGGGCTGGTGCCCGCCGACCGGGCGGCAGCCCCGCTCGTCGTGGGGCTCACGCGATTCCCCGGGGTGCTGCTGCGCTTCGGCGAGCAGAGCGACGTCGTGCTGCCGCGCTGCGGCTGCGACGCCTGCGACGAGCTCGTGCAGGATCTGCGCGACGAGCTGCGCTTCCACATCGACGCCCTGGTGCTCGGCGGCTTCGCCGAGGGCATATCGGCGGGCGGCGCGCGGTGGCATCGCTTCGTCACCTCGCGCGGCTCGACGAGCGCCGCGGCCGCGGCCGATGGCGCGGGCGCGCGCGGCGTCG
>JBDIAF010000343.1:0-3026 GCA_039812245.1 Agromyces sp.
GCATCGGACGCTCCATCCACGCCGGCCAGGTCTCGGTCGCCGACGGCACCGAGCTCGCGGCAGCGAAGCTCACAGCGCTGCTGACGAACGACCCCGGCATGGGCGTCATCCGGCACGTCGACGCGGGCTACGAGCGCGCGATCGAGGTCGCGCGCGAGCGCGGTGTCGACGTGCCGATGCTCTGACCGACCCACTCCTCCGGCTCCGGTCGAGTGGGCGATGGACGGCCACCGCGACGCGATACTGGACGACCATTGCCCACTCGATGCAGAACCCGTACTCACGACACAGCACTGAACGCGCAATCGAAAGGCGAGCGGATGCCCCGGGCGACCCTATTCACCAACATCGGCGAGCTCGTCACGAACGAGCCCGGCCCCGACCGCGAGGGCGGCGCGCTCGGCATCGTCCGCGACGCCGCGGTGCTCGTCGAGGACGGCGTCGTGCGGTGGGTCGGCCCGGCGGCCTCCGCTCCCGTCGAGGCCCGCGCGAGCGGAGGAGATTCGCGCGAGCGGAGGCCTCCGCAGCCGGATTCGTCCTCCGCCGGTGACGGAGGCCTCCCGGCGGCGAACGTCGAGGACCTCCAGCTCGTCGACCTCGGCGGCAGGGCGGTCATCCCCGGCTTCGTCGACTCGCATACGCACCTCGTGTTCGGCGGCGACCGCGCCGAGGAGTTCGCCGCTCGCATGGCGGGCGAGTCGTACTCCGCGGGAGGCATCCGCTCGACCGTCGCGGCGACCCGCGGCGCGAGCGACGACGAACTGCGCGCCCGGCTCGCGGCCTTCGTCGACGAACTGCACGGGCAGGGCACGACGACGTTCGAGATCAAGTCGGGCTACGGCCTCTCGGTCGAGTCCGAGCAGCGCCTCGTGCGGCTGGCCCGCGAGGTGACCGACGAGGTCACGTTCCTCGGCGCGCACGTCGTGCCGGCGGACTTCACGGAGGATCCGGCGTTCGGCGGCGACGTCGAGGCCGCCGGCGAGGCCTACGTCGACCTCGTCGTCGGCGAGATGCTCGCGGCCTGCGCGCCGCACGCGAAGTGGGTCGACGCGTTCTGCGAGCGCGGCGCCTTCTCACCCGAACAGTCCCGTCGGGTGCTCGAGGCCGGCCGCGAGGCCGGCCTCGGGGTGCGCGTGCACGGCAACCAGCTCGGGCCGGGCGAGGGCGTGCGCCTCGCCGTGGCGCTCGGCGCGGCATCCGTCGACCACTGCACCTACCTCAGCGACGAGGACGTCGCCGCGCTCGCGGCGTCCGACACCGTCGCGACGCTGCTCGCCGGCGTCGAGTTCTCGACCCGACAGCCCTACCCCGACGCCAGGCGCCTCATCGACGCCGGCGTGACGGTCGCGCTGGCGAGCGATTGCAATCCGGGTTCGTGCTTCACGAGCTCGCTGCCGTTCTGCATCGCGGTCGCCGTGCGCGACATGCGCATGACCCCGGCAGAGGCGGTGTGGGCCGCGACGGCCGGCGGCGCGCTCGCTCTGCGCCGCACCGACGTCGGCGCGCTGCGCCCGGGCATGTCGGCCGACCTCGTCGAGCTCGCCGCGCCCGGCCACATCCACCTGGCCTACCGCCCCGGCGTTCCGCTCGTGCGGCGCGTCTGGAAGGCGGGCGAACTCCTCGCACCGGTCGCGTAGCGGGCACGCGCACTCGCGACGCGCGACCCCCGCAGGCCGGCTCAGTCGCGCGGCGTGCGCACGCCGACGAGCCGCCCGGTGCCCTCGCTGAGCTCGGCCCACGAGTCGACCTCGACCCGGCACTCGGCGACCGCGCACGTGGGCAGGTCGACGAAGTCCCCGGTGAGCTCGGCGACGGCGTCGCTCATGCCCGGGTTGTGCCCGACGAGCATCGCCGCCGCGGCGGCATCCGGCAGTCGCGAGGCGACGAGCAGGATGCCCGCGGCCGATGCCGCGTAGAGCTCCGGCTCCTCGACGAAGGCGACGCCGGCCTCGAGTCCGTACGCCGCCGCGTACTCCGCGGCGGTCGTGCGGGCACGCAACGCCGTGCTCGTGACGACCAGCTCGAGGGGCACCCCTTCGGCGAGCAGCCGTTCGGCCATCGCGGGCGCGTCTCGCCGCCCGCGCGCGTTCAGCGGGCGATCGTGGTCGGCGAGGTTCGGCACGCCCCAGTCGGACTTCGCGTGCCTGGCGAGCAGCAGCGTCTTCATGCCCTCAGCGTGACACGCCGCCGCCCGTCGCGCGAGGGCCGCCGGATGCGAGCCGGCCGGGGGGGCGCCGGGCCAGCCGGACTCGGGACGCCTCAGCGGGCGTCGATCCCGGCGAGCACCTCGAGGACGCAGAGCGCCGCGAGTCGCACGGTGCGACCGTCGGGCGCGTCGGCCGTGGCATCCACCTCGGCGAGGTCGACGCTCGCCACCCGGGGGTCGGATGCCGCCGCGCGCACGAGCGCGCGCAGCTCCCACGCCTGCAGTCCGCCGGGGGCGGAGGCGGGGCAGCCCGGCACGACGGCGCGGTCGCAGACGTCGACGTCGATGTCGAGGTGCACGGGCCCGCCGGCAGCGCCCGCGACCTCGAGCGCCTCGGCCATGATCTCGGCGGGCCGGCGCTCGTGCAGCTCGTCGCGGTGGATCACGGTGATGCCGAGCTCCTGCGCGCGGCGCGCGTAGGCGGCCGAGTTGGCGAAGTCGGCGATGCCGATCTGCACGATGCGTCGCGGGTCGAGGCCGGCCTCGACGAGCCGGCGCACCGGCGAGCCGTTGGACACCCCGTCCCGCAGGTCGTAGTGCGCGTCGAGGGTGATGAGGCCGGCGGTTGCGAGGTCGGGGCCCCAGGCGCCGAGCGCGGTCGCGACCGTGACCGAGTTGTCGCCGCCGATCGCGAGCACCGCCTCGGCGCGGTCGCGCAGCCCGGAGACGGCGGCGCGGGTGCGCGCCTCGCCCTCGGGTCCGTCCGGCTCGACGATGTCGCCTCCGTCGACGACGCGCAGGCCCTCGAGCTCGCGCGGTGCGGCGGCGCCGCCGTCGCGGCGGTCGGGCATGAGCGTGGCGCTGTAGCGCTGCAGCGCGT
>JBDIAF010000344.1:0-3021 GCA_039812245.1 Agromyces sp.
GTCGTCCGCGTGGCAAACGGCCGCCCGAGCGGCGGTCGGCCCGCGGTGCAGGGCAGCGGGCGGGGCCTGCCCGGCATGGGCGAGCGGGTGCGCGTCTACGGCGGCTCCCTCGAAGCGGGACCGAGCGGCGAGGGCTGGGCGGTGCTCGCGCGACTGCCGCTCGAGTCGGCGTACGAGGCGGCGTCGTGACCGGCCCGCGGCTGCTCGTCGTCGACGACCACGCGCTCGTGCGCTCGGGCATCGTGGGGCTGCTGGAAGCGGCCGAGCTCGAGGTCGTCGGCGAGGCCGGCGACGGGCACGAGGCGGTCGAGCTCGCCCTGAGCCGGCGCCCCGACGTCGTGCTCATGGACATCCGCATGCCCGGGCTCGACGGCATCGAGGCGACGCGGCGCATCGTCGCGGCGCCGGGGGCGCCGCAGGTGCTCGTGCTCACGACCTTCGACCTCGACGAGTACGTCTACCGGGCGCTGCAGGCGGGAGCCTCGGGGTTCCTGCTGAAGGACGCCCCGCCCGAGCGACTCGTCGAGGCGGTGCGCACGATCGCGCGCGGCGAGGCGCTGCTCGCCCCGTCGCTCACCCGGCGATTGATCGAGCGATACCTCGCGGCGCCGGCCCCGGATGCCCCGGCCGTGGCGATCGAGCTGACGCCGCGCGAGCGCGAGATCTGGGCGCTGCTCGCGCGCGGCCTCTCGAACCACGAGATCGGCGCCGAGCTCTACCTCAGCGAGGCGACGGTGAAGGCGCACATCACGCGCCTGTTCCAGAAACTCGGCGTTCGCGACCGGGTGCAGGCCGTCGTCGCGGCCTACGAGTCGGGCCTCGTCAGGCCCGGCGATCGGGCGACCGGCGCCTGATCGGCGCGCGCGGCGCCGCTTCTTCCGCCGCGCAGAACTTCCGGCGAAGTTCACCCCCCGATTCGTCGGTGGCGCCCCTCACGGCGGGCGCAGCATGGGTTCACAGACGAACGGATGCCCCGCCAGGAGGCATCCGGAACCGGACCCCAGCTGCACCGAAGGAGCACCTCATGAGCACCCCCACCCGCCCCGGCGACCAGACCCAGACCGCGGCCGAGCTTCAGCTCGAGTGGGACGCCGACCCGCGCTGGGAGGGCGTCCGCCGCGACTACACCGCCGAGGACGTCATCGCCCTCCGCGGCCCCGTCCGCGAGGAGCGCACGCTCGCCAGGCGCGGCGCCGAGAAGCTCTGGGAGAACATCCAGAAGAACACGGGCACCGCCTTCGAGCGGATGGAGGACCCCGAGTGGTCGGCCGCGCTCGGCGCCCTCACCGGCAACCAGGCCGTGCAGCAGGTGCGCGCGGGCCTCAAGGCCATCTACCTCTCGGGCTGGCAGGTCGCCGCCGACGCGAACCTCTCGGGCCAGACCTACCCCGACCAGTCGCTGTACCCGGCGAACTCGGTGCCGGCCGTCGTGCGCCGCATCAACAACGCGCTGCTGCGCGCCGGCCAGATCGAGACGGATGCCCAGGCGACGGGCGTCGACGACTGGATGGCGCCGATCGTGGCCGACGCAGAGGCCGGCTTCGGCGGCCCGCTGAACGCCTACGAGCTCATGCACCAGATGATCGAGGCCGGCGCCGCCGGCGTGCACTGGGAGGACCAGCTCGCCAGCGAGAAGAAGTGCGGCCACATGGGCGGCAAGGTGCTCGTGCCGACCTCGCAGCACATCCGCACGATCAACGCGGCCCGTCTCGCGGCCGACGTCGCCGGGGTGCCGTCGATCATCATCGCCCGCACCGACGCGCTCGCCGCGACGCTGCTGACGAGCGACCACGACGAGCGCGACCGCCCCTTCGTCACGGGCGAGCGCACCGCCGAGGGCTTCTACAACGTGCAGAACGGCATCGAGCCGGTCATCGCGCGCGGCCTCGCCTACGCCGAGTACGCCGACCTGCTGTGGGTCGAGTCGGCCGAGCCCGACCTCGACCTGGCGCGCCGCTTCGCCGAGGCGGTGCACGCGAAGTTCCCCGGCAAGCGCCTCTCGTACAACTGCTCGCCCTCGTTCAACTGGAAGCGCCACCTCGACGACGACCAGATCGCGAAGTTCCAGCGCGAGCTCGCCTCGATGGGCTACGCCTTCCAGTTCATCACCCTCGCGGGCTTCCACGCCCTCAACCACTCCATGTTCACGCTCGCCAAGGACTACAACGAGCGGCACATGAGCGCCTACGTCGAGCTCCAGGAGGCGGAATTCGCCTCGGAGGCATCCGGCTACACCGCCACGCGCCACCAGCGCGAGGTCGGCACCGGCTACTTCGACCAGATCGCCACCGCGCTGAACCCCAACAGCGCCACCCTCGCCCTCGTCGGATCGACCGAGGAAGACCAGTTCAACCACTGACCCGCACCGCGGGATCAAGGAGACGAGACCATGAGCACCACCACCCTCGAACGAACCGAGACCGAGCCGCGCGCCGCGAGCGGCAGCTTCGCCGTCGTCGAGCCGCGCATCGAGGTGACCGCCCCGCTCGGTGAGCGCTACGAAGAGATCCTCACCCCCGAGGCCCTCGCGTTCATCGCCGAGCTGCACGACCGCTTCGCGCACACCCGGCACGAGCTGCTCGCCGCGCGCCTGCAGACCCGCGTCGACGCGGCGAACGGCCGCGACCCGAAGTTCCTCCCCGAGACCGCCGAGATCCGTGCCGATCGCAGCTGGCGGGTCGCCGGGGCCGGCCCGGGCCTCGAGGACCGCCGCGTCGAGATCACCGGCCCCACCGACCGCAAGATGACGATCAACGCCCTGAACAGCGGCGCGAAGGTCTGGCTCGCCGACCAGGAGGACGCCACGAGCCCCACCTGGCAGAACGTCATCGAGGGGCAGCTGAGCCTCTTCGACGCGCTGCGCGGCGAGCTCGAGTACACGAGCCCCGAGGGCAGGCAGTACCGCCTCGAGCGGGACATCCGCGAGACGCCGACGATCGTGTTCCGCCCGCGCGGCTGGCACCTCACCGAGAAGCACATGCGGTTCCACGACCGCACCGGCCGGGCGATGCACGCCTCGGG
>JBDIAF010000345.1:0-3021 GCA_039812245.1 Agromyces sp.
GAGCCGCACCGTCGCCGGTCCGACCGGCCCCCGCGCCGTCGACCCCTTCGCCGCGCCGGCAGCCCGGCGGCGCGGGTTCCTGTACGGCCTCAACGCCCTCGCGAAGCTCGCAGCCACGGTGCCCGTCATGGTCGCGCTCGTGTTCACGCGGGGCATCCCGGTGCCCCTCGCCTTCGTCGTGCTCGGCCTCGCCCTGCTCGTGACGGGTGCGCGCCTCGGCGGCCGCTGGCTCGCGATCCTGTTCATCGGCCTGCCGCTCGCGGCGGCGGTGCTCGGCGTGAGCTTCGGCGTCTGGATCGATCCGGCGACCGTCGCCGGCGACCCGGGCGCCGACGTCGTGCTGTTCTCGCTCGGCGACTGGAGCTTCACGCTCGCGATGTACCTCGTCGGGCTCGCCACCGCCCTGCGGATCACGGCGCTCATCGTGCTCTCGCTCGCCTCGGGGCTCACGACGACGGGACCCGAGCTCGTACGAGCGCTCGTGCAGAACCTGCGCGTGCCCTACCGGATCGGCTACACGGCACTCGCCGCGCTGCGCTTCGTCCCGCGCTTCGGGCACGAGCTCGAGGTCATCCGGGCCGCCCATCGCGTTCGCGGCACGGACCCGGGGCGCGGGCCGGTCGCGGCCGTCCGTCGCACGGTCTCGACGGCGGTGCCCCTGCTCGCCGGGGCCATCCGGCACGCCGAGCGGGTCGCCCTCGCCATGGACGCGCGCGCCTTCGGCGCCCACCCCACCCGCACGGAGCGCACGATCAGCCGCTGGCGGGTGCGCGACACGGTGTTCGTGTGCGCGTACTGGCTCGTGGCGGCCGCGGCGTTCGTGATCGTTCCCGCGCTGGTGCCGCCCGTCTGACCCGCCCAGCCCTCCTCGCGCCGCGCCCGTGCATCGAGTGGGCGGAAAACGGCCGGGATCCGTCGATCCTGGCCGATTTCTGCCCACTCGAGTGGGGGACGTGCCCGTCCACTCGAGCGCAGACGCCCCCGGCCAGTCGAGCGCAGACGGCGACGGGCGACCGGGCCGAAGCCCGATCGCCCGTCGCGTGCGCGAGGCGCGTCAGCTGTGCTGCGTGTCGGTGATCTCGACGACGAAGACGAGGGTGCGGCCCGCGAGCTCGTTCGACTCGCTCGGCTCGGCGCCGTAGCCGAGCGCCGGCGGGATCGTCACGATGAGCTGGGTGCCGACCTTCTGGCCGACCAGCGCGGCGCCGAAGCCCTGGATCACGCCGGAGGTCGAGAAGGTCGCCGGCTCGCCCCGCGAGTAGCTGTCGTCGAAGAGCTGGCCGTCGTCCCAGGTGAAGCCGGCGTACTGCACGGTGACCTGGTCGCCGTCCTCGACCGTCTCGCCGTCGCCCTGCTTCAGCACCTTCAGCTGCAGATCGCCCGAGGCGTCGGTCTGCGGGAACACCACGGTGGGCGTCTTGTCGCCGTTGAAGGTGACCTCGGGCACGTTCTCGGTCCACTCGGCCGGCGTCGGCAGCGGCTCGGGGGTCGGCTCGACGTACTCCTCGACGACGTCGGCGACGATCACGACGGTGTCGCCCGCCGCGACGCCGAGCGCCTCGTTGCCGGTGTCGCCGTAGAGCGCCGAGGCCGGCGCGACGGTGACCGTGCGGGTGCCGTACGGCTGGCAGTCGATGGCCGAGCGGAAGGCGTCGAGCAGGGTCGTGTCGCCGATCGCGAGGGGTACCTCCTGCGAGACGAGCTGCTCGCCGCTCGTGCCGCTGAACATCGTCACCATGACGTTGGCGCTCGTGCCCGACTTCGCCTCGTCGCCGTCTCCCTCGATGACGACGCTCGTCTCGAGCTCCTTCGCCTCGAGCGGCGCGGTGAAGGTCGCCGTGGGGGTCGCACCGAAGTCACCGGCGACCTCGACCGCATCGCTCACCGAACCCGACTTCGCCTCGAAGCAGGGCGCGGCGGTGGCCGCGGCGTCGGTCGTCTCGGCGGGCGTCTCGCCGCTGCCGGAGCAGCCCGCGAGCAGCAGGGCGGAGGACAGGGCGAGCGCGATGGGCGCAGTGCGGCGCAGAGCGCGATTCATGGGGTCTCGATTCGTGAGTGAGGCACGGTGCGCAGCCCATCCTGCCCGATGCGCCTTTCGATTGCCTGAAACCCTCGTGCGCATGTCACTCGTTCGGGGGCCGAAATCCGCCGCCCCGCGCACCGGGATTGCCGCCGAAGCGCTGATCGGGGCGAAAATGGTCGCATGGGGGAACAGACGAAGGCGTCGGAGGCGGTGCAGCGGTTCATGCGGCACGCCGACGACTTCGCCGCGATCGACGCCGAGCTCTGGCAGCCGATCTCGATCGCGGCGATCGCGCGCAGTGCACCGCAGTTCGACGAGACCGTGCTCGACGCCTGCTGCGGCACGGGCGCCTCGGCGGTGCCGACCGCCGAGCTGGTCGGCCCCGGCGGTCTCGTCGACGCGGTCGATCTCGCGCCGGCGATGATCGAGCGCGCCCGCGAACGCGCGGGCGCCGATCAGGCCCAGCGGATGCCCCAGCTGCACTGGCACGTCGGCGACGTCCAGTCGTGGGAGCCGAGCGGCTACGACCTCGTGCAGTGCGTGCTCGGGGTGTTCTTCTTCGACGACGTCGAGGCCGGGTTGCGCCGGCTCGTCGAACGCGCACGACCCGGCGGCCGCGTCGCCGTCACGCTCTGGCACGCGGGGGCGTTCGCGGAGCTCACGGCCGCGCTGCTCGAGGCCGTCCGCGCCGAGGGCGGCGCCGAGGGCGAGGCCGCGGTCGCCGAGTGGGAAGCGCGCCCGGCCGATCGGGTGCCCGACACGGCCGGCGGCACGGCCGAATGGCTGCACGAGGCGGGCCTCGAGCGGGTGCAGTCGGATGCGATCCCCCGCCACCTGCCGCTCGACGACGACCTCGCCTGGCGCCTGGTGCTCGGCATGCGCCGCCGCCGGCTCGTCGAAGGGCTGAAGAAGAAGCCGCGCCGGCGCGTGCGCGAGCGGTTCCTCGAGGTGCTGCGCGAACGCGGCATCGAGCGGGTCGACGTCTCGACGATCACCGC
>JBDIAF010000346.1:0-3021 GCA_039812245.1 Agromyces sp.
GGGCTCCGGCGTCGTACTCGGCGGACCCGGGCCCGAAGGCCCGCTCGGGAAGGACTTCCTGCAAACTCGCGAGGATGGACATGCGGGTCAGTCTCGCAGCGACCTCCGACGCGCGGTACCCTGCGCGGGCGGGTGCTCGCTCAGCGCGGAATCCATGCACCTGCATCGGCAGCTCGCGCGTGTCGGAGGCCGGGCGTAGCGTGCCGGCATGATGACCGACGACCGCCTCGTCACCGCCAACATCACGATGTCGCTCGACGGCTTCGTCGCGGGCCCGAACCAGTCGCTCGACGACCCGCTGGGCGAGCGCGGCGAGGGGCTCCATCGCTGGATGTTCGAGCAGCCCGACGAGGCGCAGCCCATCGTCGACCAGATCCTGGCGCCGCGGGCCTACATCATGGGCCGCAACATGTTCGGCCCGATCCGCGGCGACTGGCCCGACGAGGAGTGGAAGGGCTGGTGGGGCGACGATCCGCCGTACCACGGGCCGGTCTACGTGCTCACCCACTACCCTCGCGATCCCGTCGAGATGCAGGGCGGCACCACGTTCCACTTCGTCACCACGGGCATCCGCGATGCGCTCGATCGCGCGCGTGCGGCCGTCGGCGACGGCCGCATCTCGATCGCGGGCGGCGCGAGCACCGTGCGCCAGGGGCTGTCGGCGGGGCTGATCGACCGCATCATCGTGAGCGTCGCGCCGATCACGCTCGGCGCCGGCGAGCGGCTCTTCGAGGGGCTCGACCTCGCGCTGGTCCCGATCGACGTGCTGCAGACCGACCTCGTCACGCACATCACCTACGACGTGCCGCGCTGACCACCCGCGCTGACGACCCGCGCTGACGACCCCGCACCCTACCGCCCGGTCGGGTGCGCCTTCGCCCTGTCTATCACCCCCGCGTACGCGAAGGCGCGCTCGCGCCAGGCGGCGTACCGCCCGGAGACGCCGCCGTGCCCGGCCGCCATCTCGATGCGGAGCAGCGGCTCGGCGCCCGCGTCGCGCAGGCGGGCCACCCACTTCGCGGGCTCGACGTAGAGCACGCGCGTGTCGTTGAGCGAGGTCACCGCGAGGATCGGCGGGTAGTGCGAGCCGCCGTGCGAGGCATCCCGCACGTTCTCGTACGGCGAGTACGACTTCATGTAGGCGTACACCTCGGGGTCGTCGAGCGGGTTGCCCCACTCGTCCCACTCGATCACCGTCAGCGGCAGCGACGGGTCGAGGATCGAGGTGAGCGGGTCGACGAACGGCACCTCCGCGAGGATCCCGCTGAAGAAGCGCGGCGCGAGGTTCGCGACGGCGCCCATGAGCAGACCGCCTGCCGAGCCGCCCTGCGCGACGAGCCGGTCGGGCGCGGTCACGTCCTGGTCGATGAGGTGCTGGGCGACCGCGACGAAGTCGGTGAAGGTGTTGCGCTTGTGCAGCCGCTTGCCGTCCTCGTACCAGCGCCGGCCCATCTCGCCGCCGCCGCGCACGTGGGCGACCGCGAACACGATGCCGCGGTCGAGCAGCGACAGCCGCGGGATGCCGAAGCCCGGGTCGATCGAGTGCTCGTACGAGCCGTAGCCGTACAGCAGCGTCGGCGCGGGCGTGCCGAGCGTCACGAGGTCGTGCCGGTAGACGAGCGACACCGGGATGCGGGTGCCGTCGTCGGCCGTGGCCCACTCGCGCCGCTGCGCGTAGCGGGTGGGGTCGTAGTCGCCCAGCACGGGCTGGCGCTTGCGCAGCCGGCGCTCGCCGGTCGCGACGACCACGTCGTACACGGTCGAGGGGGTGACGAAGCTCGTGTAGCCGATGCGCAGCGTGGGCTGCGTCCAGTCGGGGTTCGAGCCGACGCCGACCGAGAAGAGCTCCTCGTCGAAGCCGAGCTCGTGCAGGGTGTCGTCGGGCGTCGCGTCGGCGGGTAGGCCGCCCGCCGGCACCTTCGCGATCGCCACCCGCGGCAGGCCGCCCCGCCGGTACTCGAGGGCGACGAAGTCGCGGAACGCGTCAACGCCCTCGATGCGGACGGCCGGGTCGTGCGGCAGCAGCGTGCGGCGCGGGCCCTGCGGGTCGTCGGCGGCGACCGAGACGAGCTCGAAGTTCTCGGCGCCGTCGTTGTGGGTGATGAGCAGGCGGTCGCGGCCCCCGGCCACGACGTGCTCGACGTCGTACTCGACTCCCTCCTTGCGCGGCCAGACGACCTCGAAGGAGCCGGTCGGCTGCGAGGCATCCAGCAGCCAGGTCTCGCTCGTGACGTTCGAGCCCGCTTCGATCGCCAGGTAGCGCCGGCTGCGGGTGAGCCCGACGCCGAGCCAGAAGCGCTCGTCGGGTTCGGTGAAGACCTGCACGTCGGCGGATGCCTCGGTGCCGACCTCGTGCCGCCAGATCGTGTCGGGCCGCCAGGCCTCGTCGACGGTCGCGTAGAAGACGTAGCGTCCGCTCGGGTCGAAGATCGCGCCGGCCGCGGTGCCCTCGATGACGTCGTCGAGCTGCCGGCCCGAGCCGTCGATCGCACGGATGCGCAGCGTGTACCGCTCGTCGCCCTCGACGTCGGTGCCGACGAGCAGCAGCGTTCCGTCGGTCGAGACGTCGAAGCTGCCGACCGCGAAGAACTCGTGCCCGTCGGCCTCGACGTTCTCGTCGAAGAGCAGCTGCTCGCCGGGCAGCGGGCCGGTCGAGGCATCCGGCCCCTGGCCGCCGACCACGGGCGGCTCCCAGTCGTCGGGCCCGTTCGCCGGCACGCGGCAGTGGATGCCGTACTCGGCGCCCGCGACGGTGCGGGTGAAGTACCACCAGTCGCCCTCGCGCGTGGGCACCGAGAGGTCGGTCTCCTTCGTGCGCTCCTTGATCTCCTCGAAGACCTGCTCGGTGAGGAGCGACAGGTGGTCGGTCTTCGCCTTCGTGTAGGCGTTCTCGGCGTGCAGGTGCGCGATGACGGCCGGATCCTCCTTCACGCGCAGCCACTCGTAGTCGTCGACCACCACGTCGCCGTGGTGCTCGCGCTTCATCGGACGCTTCGGGGTCTCGGGCGGAGTGAGCACGGG
>JBDIAF010000347.1:0-3017 GCA_039812245.1 Agromyces sp.
AGGGCGAGCCGAGCGAGTGAGCTCCGGATGCCTCGGGGCGCTCGCCCCGAGGCATCGTCGCGTCGGGCGGCTCAGCGCGCAGGTGCGGTCTCGAAGCCGGCGCGCAGCTTCGCGAGCGCGGCGATCAGCGCGGCGCGCTCGGCCCGGTCGAGCGCACCGAGCCGCTCGTGCAGCGACGAGGCGACGAACGGCGCGACCTCGGCGACGAGCCGAGCCCCGGAGGCGGTGAGCTCGATGAGCGAGGAGCGGCGGTCGGACGGGTTCGCGCGGCGGCGCACCCAGCCCGACTGCTCGAGCCGATCGACGGACTTGCTCACGGCGCCGACGGTGATGCCGATCTCGCGCGAGATGTCCTGCACGCGGCACCCCTCGACCGAGTCGATCACCTGCAGCACGTCGTAGCTCGAGAGGGGCAGTCCGTGGGCGGCCTGCACCTCGTCGGAGAGCTGCTCGTACCAGAGGGTCTCGACGCGTACGAGTGCGAGGAACAGCGCTGCTCTACCTCCACGGCGGCGGCTACGTGATCGGCTCCGCGGCGACCGGGGTCGGCGTGGCCGCGGCCCTCGCGCGGCGCAGCGGTGCGACGGCCTACTCGCTCGACTACCGCCTCGCGCCCGAGCATCCGTTCCCGGCGGCGCTCGACGACGCGCTCACCGCGTACGAGGAGTTGCTGGGCCGCCACGATGCCCGCTCCATCGTCGTCGCCGGCGACTCGGCCGGCGGCGGACTCGCGATCGCCACCCTCGTCGCCGCCCGCGAGCGCGGCCTCGAGCTGCCCGCGGCGGCGGCCGTGTTCTCGCCCTGGACGGATCTCACCATCAGCGGCGCCTCGGTGCGCACGCGCGACGGCGACGACCCGCTCTTCGAACCGGCCGACCTGCACGGCTACGCGAACCGCTACCTGCCCGAGGCCGGTCGTGCCGAGCTCGCGAGGTCCCCGCTCGCGAGCCCGGTGTTCGCCGACCTCCGGGGCCTGCCCCCGCTCATGGTGCAGGTCGGCAGTCGCGAGCTGCTGCACGACGACGCGCTGCGCCTCGCGCTGAACGCCGCCCGTGCCGACGTCGACGTCACCCTCGAGTCGGCCGCGCGGGCGCCGCACAACTACCAGACCTCCGTCGGCTCGCTCGCGGCGGCCGATGCCGCGCTCGAACGCGCGGGGGAGTTCCTCGCGGCGCGGCTGCCCGCGCTCGCGGTGCGCGGCTGAGCGCGCGGGCGGCGTCGCGTTCGAACGACGTGCGGATGCCCCGGGCGGGCGCTCTCGGCATCCGCGATCGAGCCGAGCGCTTCGCGGCGGCGCCGGGTCAGATGACGCGGCAGTGGGTGGTCAGCGAGCCGATGCCGCCGATCGAGACCGTCACGGTCGAGCCGTCCTGCAGGAAGACCTGGGGGTTGCGCGAGTAGCCGGCGCCGCCCGGGCTGCCGGTGGAGATGAGGGTGCCGGCCGGGATCGTGGCCGAGCGCGAGAGGTACGCGATGATCTCGGCCACCGTGCGCACCATGTCGCCCGTCGAGGCGTCCTGCAGGATGCGGCCGTCGAGGTTGGTGGTGAGCCAGAGGTCCTGGGGGTCTGCGACCTCGTCGGCCGTCACGACGACGGGACCCGTCGGGGTGAAGCCGTCGAACGACTTGCACCTCGACCACTGCGCCTCGCTGAACTGGATGTCGCGCGCGGTGATGTCGTTGACCACCGTGTAGCCCCACACGTAGTCGAGCGCGTCGCGTTCGTGCACGCCGCGGGCGGGGCGGCCGATGATGACGCCGAGCTCGGCCTCGTAGTCGACCTGGGTGCTGAGGTCTTCGGGCCACGTGGTCGTGCCGCCGTGCGCGGCGAGCGAGTTCGGCCAGAGCGAGAAGATCGTCGGGGCGGTCTCGTGCCGCAGCTTCAGCTCTTGGGAGTGGGCGGCGTAGTTCGCGCCGATCGCGAGCACGTGCGGCGGGCGCAGCACGGCCGAGGAGTGGCGCAGCTCGGAGACGGGGGTGAGCACGGCGCCCGCCTCGAGCGCGGCGTCGACCGCGACGCGCACCGCGGCGAGCCCCTGAGCGCCCTGTTCGATGAGGTCCTGCAGGTCGCGCGGCGCCCGTTCGAGCACCTCGTCGAGGAAGAGCGCCGCATCGGCGACCACCACCGCGAGCCTGGGGGTCGACTGGCCTTCGGCTCTCAGGTGTGCGAACTTCACCTCTCCACGCTAGCGGGTGGTGCACCGGCGCACCCTGACGCGATGTACAACGCTTTCGCCGGATCCTTCCACGATGGCGACAGCGGCTTCCGTATCGCGAGAACCGGGCTCAGGCGGCGCGCCAGAGGTGCATCGAGGCGTAGCTGCGCCACGGAGCCCATGCCGCGCCCCGCTCGGCCAGCTCCTTCGCACGGTCGGGAAGCGCGAGCGCGCGGGCGCCGGAGCGCAGCGCCAGGTCGCTCGTGAGCAGCACGTCGGGCGCCCCCGTCACCCGCATCGCGACGTACTCGGCCGTCCACGGGCCGATGCCGCGGATCGCGAGCAGGTCCGCGACGAGCTCCTCCCGGGCGCGCTCGGCCGAGACCGTCAGCGATCCGTCGGCGAGCCTCGTGGCGACGTCGACGATCGTCGCGATGCGCGCTGCGGGGCCGGTGAGCACCTCGGCGCCGCGCTCGGCGATCGCGGAGGCGGTCGGGAACAGCCGGGACGGTCCGTCGGCGTCGAGCGGCGCGATCTCGTCGCCGAGCGCACGCGCGAGTCGCCCGAGCGCGGTGCGGGCCGCCGCGACCGAGACCTGCTGTCCGATCAGCGCGCGGAAGACGAGTTCGTGGGGGTCGAGGCATCCGGGAACCCGCATGCCCGGCACCCGCGCGACCGAGGCCGCGAGCGCCGCGTCGTCGGCGAGGGCGAGGTCGAGCGCGAGGGCGTCGGCGTCGAGGTCGAACAGGCGCCGCACGCGTGCGACCAGCGGGGGCAGGTCGGCGAGGGTGGCGAGCCGCGCGGCGACGTCGATCCCGGCGCCCTGCGCCGGGGCGTGCGAGAGCCGTACATGGGCCGGGC
>JBDIAF010000348.1:0-2999 GCA_039812245.1 Agromyces sp.
CCACACCAGCGCCGGCCGGCCGTTGAAGGCCCGGGCGCCCGACCACAGCAGCCCGGCCGTGAACACCATCGCGCCGTTGCCGACGCCGATCGCCCACCACGCCCCCGGCAGGAGGATCGCGATGGCGTACGCGATCGCGGTGAGCATGCCGGACATGTACGAGACCGCCCACAGCCGGCCCGAGGCATCCGCCCGCCCGAAGAGCGTGTCGAGGATGAACATGACGCCGGCGACGGTCGTGACGACGCTCGTGGCCAGTTGCGCGGTGTACAGCTCGATCATGCGTCCTCCGGGCCTCGCACGGGCAGGGCGACGATCACCGTCGTGCCCTGGCCCGCCTCGCTGTCGATGTCGATGGTGCCGCCGTGCCGCTCGACGAGCTCGCGCACGATGCCGAGCCCGAGGCCGCTGCCGTGCTCGGTGCCGCGGCGCACCGCGTTCGAGCGGTAGAAGCGGTCGAACACCTTCGGCAGCTCGTCGTCGGCGATGCCGATGCCGGTGTCGCGCACCACGATCCACACCGTCTCGTCGTCGCCCGTCGCGCCGAGGGCGACCTCGCCGCCCTGCCGGTTGTACTTCACGGCGTTCGAGAGCAGGTTGTCGACGACCTGGCGCAGGCGGAACGCGTCGCCGCGCACCACGGCCGGCTCGCTGGTCGTCACCCGCACCGCGATGTCGCGCTCCTCAGCGCGCACCCGGATCGCCTCGACCGCGTCCGCGAGCACGGCGTGCATCTCCACCTCGGCGAGCGCGAGCGGCTCGGGGGCGTCGGCGCGGCGTGCCGCGTGCAGGATGGAGCCGATGAGCTCGAGCACCCGCTCTCCGTTGCGCTGCATCACGCCGAGGTTGCGGCGCACCGGCTCGGTGAGGCCGTCGGCTTCGAGCGTGAGGTCGATGTAGCCGAGCACCGACGTCATCGGCGTGCGCAGCTCGTGCGACACCGAGGCGACCAGGTCGTCGCGCGCGCGCACCGCCGTGAGCTCGGCCGTGACGTCGCGCGCGACGACGACGCCGCCGTCGGGCTCGCCGTCGGCGTCGTAGAGCCGCCGTGCCGTGACCGAGACGGCGCGCAGGCCGCTCGCGCCGTCGGGCACCCAGGTGACGACGTCGTCGAACTCCTCGCCGGCGGCCGCGCGGTTGAACGGCAGTTCGGCGAGGCCGAGCGGCGTCGAGCGGTCGGCCGCGAACGCGACGCCCTCGCGGGCGGCACCGGGGTCGGCGACGTCGAAGCCGTACAGCCGCGCGTAGGCGGCGTTCATCGTGCCGCCCTCGCCGTCGCGCCCGAAGCGGATCACCCCGAACTCGACGGCGTTCAGCACCTCGGCGAGCCGCTGCTCCTGCCGCTTCGCGTTGCTCAGGGCGCGTTCGAGCTGGCGCGCCTGGGTGCGCAGCAGCACGCGTTGCGCGGCCGTGCGGCGCGAGCTCAGCACGGTGCTCGTGGCCATGAAGGTGAGGGCGACGGGCAGCAGCAGCAGCGAGGGCAGCCGCATGCTGTCGAAGCCGTCGCCCGCGATCAGCTCGCTGGCCCACTGCAGCAGGGAGGAGGACCCGATCGCGATGACCGCGCCGGCCAGCCCGTAGAAGCTCGAGAGCCAGATGGTCGGGAAGAGCCAGAGCAGGCCGACGCCCGACGCCGGCTCGGCCAGGCGCAGGGCGCCGACGACGAGGATGTCGACGATCGGCACGAGCATGACCCAGCCGCGCGGGATCCGATGCCACGGCACCACGAACGCGGCGCCCGTGACCGCGAAGCAGAGCGCGATGGCGACGCTCGCCATCGGCCGGGTGAGCGAGGCGGGCGTGAAGAGCAGCAGGGTGAAGACCGCGGTGATGAACGCCGAGCCGAACAGCAGCTGCGACAGGACGATCGATCGATCGAATGCGGCGCCCGAGCGCCGCGGCGCCCCCGAGCCCGACATGATCCGAGCCTAGTGGCGCGGGGGCGCCGGCAGGCTACGCGATGCCGCCGCCGTCGACCACGAGGGCCGAGCCGGTGACGTACGACGACTCGTCGCTCGCGAGCCACACGACCGCCGCCGCGATCTCGCTCGGCTCGCCCATGCGGCGAAGCGGCCGGTCGGCGGCCTCGGCGAGGAAGCCGTCCTCGGCCTGCCCGAGCTGTCGGGCCTCGTCGCGGAGCATCCCGGTGTTCACGTCGCCCGGGTTCACCGAGTTCACGCGGATGCCCTGCGGGCCGTGGTCGATCGCGAGCGCGCGCGTCATGTTCACGACGGCGCCCTTCGACGCGCAGTACGAGATCGCCTGCCCGCCGCCCTTGAGGCCCCAGCCCGAGCCGGTGTTCACGATCGAGCCGCCGCCCGCCGCGGCCATGATCGGCACGACGTGCTTGCACATGAGGAAGATCGAGCGCACGTTCACGCCGAACACGCGGTCCCACTCCTCGACGGTCGTCTCGACGGCGGTCGTGCGGCGGATGACGCCGGCGTTGTTGAACACGACGTCGACCCCGCCGAACTCCGCGACGGTCGTGGCGACGACCCGCTCGATGTCGGCCTCGCTCGAGACGTCCGCGGCGATCGCGAGGGCGGTGCCGCCGGCGGCGCGGATCTCCTCCGCGACGGCCGCTGCCGCGTCGGCGTTCAGGTCGACGACGGCGACCCTCGCGCCCTCGGCCGCGAGGGCGAGCGAGGTGGCTCGGCCGATGCCGCCCGCGCCGCCGGTGACGATGGCCTGCTTGTTCTCAAGGCGCATGGCCTTCTCCTTCGGTGTGGGGGTGGTGGGGGTCGGATGCCTCGGCGTCGGGCGCCTGCACAGGGTAGACGCTCGTGGTCGAGGTGCCGGTGATCACGCGCGCGAAGCCCGCGAGGCTGGCGTCGAGCTGGGGGTCGCCCGTGTCGACGAGCAGGGGGCGCCCGCCGAGGTCGATGAGCTTCTGCTCGGGCGCGACGACCATGAGCGGGTCGCCATCGAGCAGCCGCAGCACGCGGGCCGAGAGCTGCTGGTTGCCGCGGCCGAGCAGGAATCCCTGCCCGCCGATG
>JBDIAF010000349.1:0-2978 GCA_039812245.1 Agromyces sp.
CCGATCGCCGACCCCGAGGCGATCCGGCTGTGGCAGCGCGACCTCGCCGATTCGCTCGGCCTGCGCGGGCGCCTGCTGATCTCGAAGGACGGCCTGAACGGCACCCTCGGCGGCGAGATGTCGGCGCTCAAGCGCTACGTGCGGAAGACGCGCGACTACGCGCCGTTCAAGCACATCGACTTCAAGTGGAGCGAGGGCACCGGGCTCGACTCCGACGGCCTGAGCCTGGACTTCCCCAAGCTCGTCGTGCGGGTGCGCGACGAGATCGTCTCGTTCGGAGCCCCCGGCGAGCTGCGGGTCGACGAGGCCGGCGTGGTGGGCGGCGGAACCCGGCTCAGCCCCGAGGCGCTGCACGAGCTCGTCGGCGAGCGCGGCGACGACGTCGTGTTCTTCGACGGGCGCAACGCGCTCGAGGCCGCCATCGGCCGGTTCCGCGGCGCCGTCGTTCCGCCGACCGACACGACCCGCGACTTCGTGCGACTGCTCGACGAGGGCGCCTACGACCACCTGAAGGACAAGCCGGTCGTCACGTACTGCACCGGAGGCATCCGCTGCGAAGTGCTGTCGAGCCTCATGGCGAGCCGGGGCTTCGGCGAGGTGTACCAGCTCGAGGGCGGCATCGTGCGCTACGGCGAGCGCTACGGCGACGACGGCCTCTGGGAGGGCTCGCTCTACGTCTTCGACGGGCGGGGTTCGGTCGACTTCTCCGACCACCCCGCTGTCATCGGCGAGTGCGCCGGCTGCGGCACCGCGACGAACCGAACCGCCAACTGCCCGGATGCCTCGTGCCGCACCCAGCTCGTCGCCTGCGAGTCCTGCGGTGCGCCGCCCTGCCCCGAGCACGCGGCCACGCCGGTCGAGTAGGCGCGCCAGCGCCGTATCGAGACCTCGCGAGCGGTCTCGATCCACGTCGCTACTCGACCGCCGGCGACGCGGCGATCACCTGCACCGCGCGCGCGAGCTCGTCGCCGCTCGGCAGCGCCTCGGGCGACATGAGCCAGAGGATCCCCAGGCTCTGCACGAGGGCGAACTCGAGCTTCGCGATGGCCTCCGCGTCGGCGGGGTCGAGCTCGGGCCTCGCGGCGCTCAGCTGTTCGGCGATCCCGCGGTACGCCTCGCTCGTGCCCGCGGCCATGTGCCGGCCGGCCTCGGGGTCGCGCAGCACCCGCACACTGTTCTCGAGGCTGGCGAGCAGGGCCTCGCGGTTCTGGGCGAAGACCTCGGGCATGCGCTTCCAGAGCTCGGCGAATCCCTCGAGCAGCGGCAGGCCGGCGGTCTCGGCCACCACGGCCTCCATCGGGTCGCCGATGCCGTCGCTGAGCGACTCCATGAGCGCCTCGGTGACGAGCCGCTCCTTCGAGCCGAAGTGGTAGCCGATCGCGGCGAGGCTCACGCCGGCGGCCGACGCGATGTCGCGCGCCGTCGCCTTGGCCACGCCCCGTTCGAGGATCACCCGGCGCGCGCCGGCGAGCAGGTCTTCGCGATTGCCCATGCCCTGATCCTAGCCGGGCATGAGACGGACGTATGAGACATACGTGCTAGACAGGCATCCGATCGCGTGTTAGACATCTGTATTAGACAAATGTCTCACTACTTGGAGGAGCCGCTCATGAGCACCGCAGAACTGCCAGACACCCACCGCGTCCTGATCTCGGGCGGCGGCATCGCGGGGCTCGCCCTGGCGGTGCAGCTCGTGCGCCGGGGCATCCGTACCCTGCTCGTCGAACGCGCCGAGGCGCCTCGGCCCGGCGGCCAGGCGGTCGACCTGCGCGGCGCGAGCCGCGAAGTCGCCGAACGGATGGGACTCATGCCCGGCATCGCCGAGCGGCAGGTGCACGAGCTCGGCATGGCGTACGTCGACGCTCGGGGACGGGTCTTCGGCCGGATGTCGATGGAGGACTTCGACGGCAAGGGCGCGGTGGCCGAGATCGAGATCGCCCGGGGCGACCTCGCGGCGGTGCTGCTCGAGGCGCTCGACCGCGCCGCAGCGGCGGCGCCGGGGCTGCTCGAGCTGCGATACGGCGACCGCATCACGGCCCTCGATCAGCACGCCGAGCGCGTCGACGTCGCGTTCGAGCACGCAGCGGCCGAGTCGTTCTCGCTCGTGGTCGGCGCCGACGGCGTGCACTCCGCGACGCGACGACTCGCCTTCGGCCCCGAGGAACGCTTCTCGTCGAGCCTCGGCGGCTACGCGGCCTTCTTCACCCTTCCGACACCGGCCGACCTCGAGCCCGGCTGGTTCGCCCTGCGCTTCGTGCCCGGCATCACCTTCGGCCTGCGTCCCGACCTCGATCCCGCCACCTCGAAGGCGATCCTGACGCTGCGCGTCGACCGCGACCCGGCACTGCGCGGCGACCGGGCGGCCCAGCAGGCGCTCATCCGCCGCGCACTCCAGGGGGCCGGGTGGCACGCCGACACCGTCGTCGCGGCGATGGCGGAGGCATCCGACTTCTACTTCGACGAGCTCGTGCGCATCGACCTCCCCTCCCCCGTCTCGGGCCGCGTCGTGCTGCTCGGAGACGCCGCGTCGTGCGGCTCGCCGCTGACCGGCATGGGCACGGCGACCGCGCTCATCGGCGCCTACCTGCTGGCCGAGCACCTCGCTGCGGACACGGCCGACCCGAGCGGCGCGCTCGCCCGCTACGCCGCCGCCATCGCCCCGTTCGTCGAGCGCGGCAAGCGGATCCCGTTCGGCGGCATCGAGCGCATGGTGCCGGCGAGCCGGCTCGGTGCGACGGCGTCGCGCCTGCTGACGGGCGCGATGCTCTCGAGGGCGTTCCGGCCGATCATGCGCCGGATGTTCGCGGCCGCCGACGCCGAGCTCGAGCTGCCGGAGGTGCGCTCGGAGGCTCCGGTGGCGTAGCCCGGGGACCCGCCTGCAAGATTTTTCACGCCACGCAAAAGCTTGCTATCGTTGAATCGACCACTCCGTGCGGCCTCCTGCCGCCGTACCCCGAGCGCGCCATCGGCGCACGAAC
>JBDIAF010000350.1:0-2973 GCA_039812245.1 Agromyces sp.
GGATGCCTCGGCCCATGCCGCCGCCGAGGAGGCCGCGGCCGCGGCGGCACGCTTCGAGCGGGTCACCGCGATGCTCGCCCGCTCCGGCCCCACCGACGGTGCGCTGGCACTGCTGTTCGCGAGTGCCGGGTCGGATGCCTCCGGCGCGGGCGATCCGGCGCGCACGCTCATGGCGCTGTCGCGAACCGAGCGGCTCGCCGACCTCTCCTCCGGGATCGCGGCCGAGGCGACGGCCGCTCGCGCCGACGCGGACTCGCTGAGCGCCCAGGCCGAGGTCGCGGAGCACGAGCGGACCCGGCTCGCCGACGAGGCGCGGGTGCGCGCGGATTCGGCACAGGCCGCGCACGAGCGGGCGGCGGCGGCCGCCGCCGAGCAGCAGGGCGCGCTCGACACCCTGTACGCGCAGCTCGCGAGCCTGCGCGACCGCAGCGTCGAGCTCGAGCGGCAGTACCAGGTGGGCGAACAGGCCCGGCAGGAGGCCGACGCGCGCGCGGCTGCCGAGACCGAGGCCTCCGGCGGCATGACCCCGGCTCCCCCGCCCGGCGTCGTGGTCGACCCTGCGGGCGCGAAGGCGTACGCACGGGACGCGGTGGCCCGGTACGGCTGGGGCGGGGGCGAGTACCAGTGCCTGGTGCTGCTCTGGACGCGCGAGTCGAGCTGGCGCGCGGACGCCTACAACACCTCGAGCGGCGCCTACGGCATCCCGCAGGCGCTGCCGGGCAGCAAGATGGCGGTCGCCGGCGCGGACTGGCGCACCAACGCGGCCACGCAGATCGAATGGGGGCTCGCCTACATCTCGGGCCGCTACGGGACGCCCTGCGGCGCCTGGGCGCACTCCGAGGCCTACAACTGGTATTGAGCCGGCGGCGCCGGGCCCGTTGAGCGGACGCCCGGGTCGGGTGCCGCAGACTGGAGGGCATGGACGCAGCCGACCTCGTCGCATTCCGGCGGCACGCCGCGGATGCGAGCCTGCTCGCCGGCGGGGCGACCGCGATCCTGCTGCAGCTCGCAGACCCGCGGGTCGCCGCCGGGGTGGCCCGTCACAGCGACTTCGCCTCGAGGCCGCTCGATCGGCTGCGCGGCACGCTCGACTACATGTACGCGGTCGGCTTCGGCGACGACGAGCTGGTCGCGGCGGTCGCCGCGATCGTCGATGCACGCCACCGCCCCGTCCACGGCCGCTCCGATGCATCGCAGCGCTACAGCGCCTTCGATGCCGATGCGCAGCGCTGGGTCGCGTCGACCCTGCTCGCCGTCGCGCTGGAGCTGCACGAACGGCTGAACGGGCCGTTGTCCGAGTCGGAGGCCGACGCGATCGTTCGCTGCTACGGCGAGCTCGGCGACCGGCTGCAGGCCGGATCGGCGGGGTGGCCGCGGCGCCGAGTGGAGTTCGACGCCTGGTGGGCCGCCAGGCTCGCCGCGCTCGAAGTCGGCGACGAGGCCAGGTCGGTCGCACGCGCGCTTCTCGCGGGCAGCGGGCTCCCCGCCGGCCTGCGCCTGCTCCTGCCGCCGGTGCGACTCATGACGGTCGCCACGCTGCCGGCGCCCTTGCGCACCGCGTACGGCCTCTCCTCGGCGCCGCACGTGCTCGCCGCCGGCGAGGCCTGGCTCACGGCACTCTCGGTCGTCCGCCGACTCGTGCCCGAGGGCATCCGTCGCCTGCCGATGCGCCTCTCGCTGCGGCGGGCGCGGCGGCGCACCGAGTACGCTGGGCATCGAGGACGATGATGACCCAGCACCAGCACCGTGGCGAGCCGCTCGATGACATCGACCGGCGCATCGTCGCAGAACTGAGCCGCGACGGCCGGCTCTCGGTGCGCACGCTCGCCGAACGCGTGCACGTCTCGCGCACCGCCGCCCACAACCGCCTGCAGGCGCTGCAGCGCCGGGGCGTGATCAGCGGCTTCGGGGCGCAGATCGACCGCAAGGCGATCGGCTTGGACATCTCGGCGCTCGTCGTCGTGCGCATCGGCGAGGTGCCGTGGGAGCAGATCGCGGCGAAGCTCGCCACGCTGCCGTTCGTCGAGAAGGTGCAGGCGGTCTCCGGCGACATCGACATCATCCTGACGGTGAGCGCCCCCGATCACGAGCAGCTGAGCCAGGCGATCCTGCGCGACATCCACGACATGCCGGGCGTCGTCTCGACGAGGTCGCACCTGATCCTCGCCGAGATCGAAGGTCACCCCCCGGCGCAGACCCTGGACATCTGGCGCGGCTGATCGATCCCGACGGGACGCCCGTCACGCGTTCGCGCCACGGGGCGCCGAACGTTCACGCTTGCGCGACACGGTGCCCGCGACGCTTCCGCGTGCCGGACGATGGCGTCATGAGCCTCGACGTCGAGCTCCCGAGGAGCCGCACCCTGCCGCCCGAGAAGCCTCTACGGCTGCTGGACAACGCCGGCCACGCCGTCACCGGCCGCGACACTGGCGGCTTCGCGCTCCCGCCGCTCGAGACGCTCGTCGAGCTCTACCGCCGCATGTCGATCGCGCGCCGCTTCGACGTGCAGGTCACCGCGCTCACCCGGCAGGGCCGGCTCGCCACCTATCCCTCCGCCTACGGTCAGGAGGCGTGCGAGATCGGCGCGGTCTCGGCGCTCGACGGATCCGACTGGCTGTTCCCCACCTACCGCGACAGCATCGCGCTGCTCACCAGGGGCATCGATCCCGCCGAGATCCTCGTCTCCTTCCGCGGCGAGTGGCACAACGGCTACGACCAGCGCGAGCACCGCACCGCCGCGCAGGCGACGCCGCTCGCGACCCAGGCCCTGCACGCCGTGGGGCTCGGCCACGCGGCCCGGCTGCGACGGGACCCCGTCGTCGCCCTCGCCTTCCTCGGCGACGGTGCGACGAGCGAGGGCGACGCGCACGAGGCGTTCAACTTCGCCGCGGTCTGGCAGACCCCGACCGTGTTCTTCGTGCAGAACAACCAGTACGCCATCAGCGTGCCGCTCGCGAGGCAGACGCACGCCCG
>JBDIAF010000351.1:0-2964 GCA_039812245.1 Agromyces sp.
GGCGAAGAGCGCCGCGTGGTTCAGCTCCCAGGTGGCGCCGGCCAGCCGCGCGCCCGCGAACGAGGACGCGGCCCCGACGGCGAAGCCGGCACCCGCCCAGGCGAGCGCCGCCGTGGTGCCGCGACCGCTTCCGCCGATCAGCACGAGCGCCACGAGCGGCAGCGCCATCACGCTGTTGTTCGTGCTCTCGAACACGCCCGAACCCAGGATGATGGGCCCGAGCAGCACGACCGCCGCCGCGCCGCCGGCGAGGGCGAGTACCGCCGTCCACGCGACCGGGCGCCAGGCGTGCAGCACGAGCAGGGATGCCTGGGCCGCGACGAGGCCCGCCCCGATCCAGCCGTTCGCCGATCCGAGCCCGACCCCGGCGAGCACGCCGATCGCGATGCCGACCGAGAGGCAGATGAACGCGGCCGTGTGCCCGGCGTGCAGCATGGCGCGGTTCTCGGCCGAACGCATGAGTTGAGCGGGCAGCCCGAGCGTCATCGCCGTACCTCCCGATGCACCGTCGTTGCAGGGGATTCGACGGGCTGTTGCGAGGGTATCGCAGGGCGGGCGCCCGCAGGCGACGGCGCGCGCTCGGCCTTCGCCGCGTCTGAGGGCGGTCGCCACCGCATCGTGCCCGCGGGCGATCAGAAGAGCGCGTCGGGCGGCGCCATCGTGGCACCCCACGCCGGTGCGGTGCGCACTGGCTCGCCCCGCTTCGCCGCCGGGCCGACCGCCCCGAGCCGTGCGCCCGAGGCCGCGATCGCCGACGACCGCACCCCGCCCGTCACCGGGTCTTCGACGCCGTAGCGCAGGCCGTGCGCCCGGATCAGCGGGCGGATGCGGGCCGCCAGCCACTGCCGGTAGGCCTTCGGCGCATACGTGTTGGTGCCGTAGTACATCGACCGGTAGCTCGGCACGAGCTCGGGATGGTCGCGCTCGAGCCACTGCATGAACCAGGGCTTGACCCCGGGCTTGAGGTGCAGCGCACCGTAGAGCACCGAGGTCGCGCCCGCCGCCTTCACCTGTCGCAGCGCCTCGTCGAGGTGCGCGCGCGAGTCGGTGAGGTAGGGCAGGATCGGCATGAGGAACACCGTGCAGTCGAACCCGGCCTCGCGCGCCGCGGTCACCGTGGCCAGGCGCGCCCTGGTGCTCGGCGTGCCCGGCTCGACCGCCTGCTGCAGCTCGTGGTCGTAGACGGCGATCGACATGGCGAGGTCGATCGGCACCTGCGTCGCCGCGTCGGCGAGCAGCGGCAGGTCGCGCCGCAGCAGCGTGCCCTTGGTGAGCACGCTCAGCGGTGTTCCGCTCGACGCGAGCGCCTCGATGATGCCCGGCATGAGCGAGTAGCGCCCTTCGGCGCGCTGATAGGGGTCGGTGTTCGTGCCGAGCGCCACCGGCTCGTGCCGCCAGGCCGGACGCGCGAGCTCTTTGCGCAGTACCTCTGCGACGTTCACCTTGACGATGATCTGGCGGTCGAAGTCGTCGCCCGCGTCGAGGTCGAGATAGGTGTGCGTCGGGCGAGCGAAGCAGTTGTGGCTGATCACTCCATTCGCAACGAAGTCACCGGTCGTCGTCGTGATGTCGATCATGTCGATCACCTCGTCGATCGGTTCGACCGAGACCACCCGCAGATCGCTCACCGTCTTGACAGCGGCGCCGGCGAGTGCGAGCTTGCGGGTGATGGCCGGCTGCGCCATGCGAAAGAACTTCGCCCGAGCCGGGAGCCCCCCGAGCACCCTCACCGAGGCGACACCGATCGCATTCGCCGGTTCTCGGACCCATCCGACGTCGAATCGATCGAGTCCCTGCTCGATTCGGTCGAGCAAGTCAACGTCCTTGTTGGAGATCCGCAGCACCCCTTGGCTGCAGGAACCCTCGGCATCGAATACACCACCGAGGAAGCCTGCGGTCCACTCCTCGCCCGGCTTCTGCGGCCATCGAATCAGGTCCTCGATCATGGCGAAATGGCGCCGCTTTCCGGTACGGATCGCGTGCATCTCACGACGCGTCTCGGATGCACGAGAGAAGACGAACTCCGATGTGTCCACTCCGAAGCGACTCAGGTAGTACCTCGTGCGCGCAAGAGCCTCACGGTCGGCGAGCGCGAGGCGGAACATCGTGACGGTAGATCCGCCTCCACCGGCGCGGTGATACTGCTTCGAGAAGAGCATCCCGTCTCCCCGAATCATGCCGGTCAGGTACCCGTGCGCGTAGCCGTCACCGAGTTGCGAGACCTGTGAATCGACGCCAGCTCGCCCGAAACCCTGCAACGAGTTGTTGGTCGTCAGATACGGACGTCGCGCCGCACCGTTCATCGCACCGGCAACGTGCTTCCACCCCCGATCGGTGAGGAACCGATGGTCGCTGCTCGCGACGAGCACCGTGCCGTCGGCGAGCGCGATGCGGTACGCCGGCTTTCTCGTACCCCATTTCGCGAGCACCTTGGCCGGCGTGTAGCGGCGGTAGCGGCCCTGCTGCCTGGTTCCGAGCACCTCTTCACCGACCTCGACCGCCCAGAGCGGCTTCTCGCGCCCGTCGGCCATCGTGATGAGCGTCTCTGGATCCAGGCAGTAGGCACAGGCATGCTGGCAGCCCCGGTAGGGGTTGATCGTCCACGCGAAGGGCATCGCCGAGGGCCCGGGGACGCGGTTGAGAGCGGACTTCGCGAGGATCTCGTGGAAGGTGACGCCGGCGAACTCGGGCGTCTGCACCGAGCGCACCAGGTTGTTGAGCTTGGCCAGGCCGGGCAGGGCGTCGCCCTGCTCGACGCCCAGCTCTTGCCCGCTCCACCTCACCCGTTCACTAGAACACAGTTTCGACTCTCACGCAACCGCGACGCCGCGATGAGGCATCCAGATGCGAATCTCTGTCGGGCGCCGGGCGGGCGGCCTACGCCGCCTGCAGCAGCCGGCCGGCGTCGAGCCGCAGCTCCTCCCCCTGCCAGCGGCGCCGCAGCCAGCGGTCGTGGCTCGCGAT
>JBDIAF010000352.1:0-2964 GCA_039812245.1 Agromyces sp.
GTAGAGGAACGCGACGCCGGGCGCACCCCTGGGATGATCGAGTCCGGCCCAGGCGCGGCCGACGGGCTCGCCCGCCGCGTCGATGCCGCGCAGCACGAGCATCCGGGGCGTGGAGGGTCCGTCCGGAAGCAGCCGCTCGTTCTCGGCCCGCGCGCGTTCGACGGCGCCGTCGGCCTCCCACCGGCCGGCGGCGACCTGCTCGCGGGCGTACTCCTCGGCGAGTTCGGCCTGCCACTGCTCGAACTCGGCGTCGGACATCGGTCGCACGGTCACGCTTCCCATCGCCCCATGCTGTCATGGCGATGGCGTTCGGGCGACGACGTACGCCTGCGAGACTCGACGGTATGACGCACCCCGAGTCACGCCGCTGGCCCGAGGCCGCTCCACCCGGATATTGCCGCGCCTCGAGCACGCGCATCATCGGACACGGCGACGACCTCTGGCATCGCGCGGCGACCGACCTGCTGCGGTGGCGGGTCAAGACGCGAAGCGGCTTCCGCGTCGACACGGGCCGGCCGGTCTCCCCCGCTGACCGGCTCCAGATCACGGTCCGGCTGCTCGGGCTTCGCGTCGTCGAGCCCGTCGAGGTCGTGGCGGTCGTCGACGAACCGGATCGGGTCGCGTTCTCCTATCGCACCCGCCCGGGGCATCCGCTCCACGGCGAGGAGGCGTTCATCCTCAAGCACGGCACCGACGGAGGCATCCGCTTCACCGTGCGATCGCTCTCTCGACCCGCGCAGCAGGGGCCCTGGCGCGCCCTCTCCCCCGCCGTGCGCATCGCACAACGCATCGCCCACGCCCGCTACCTGCGGGCGCTCCGCTGACCGGACACCCGGGCCGCGCGCTCCCCCGGAGTCAGCCCTCGGCGACGGCGCGCTCCTCGTAGCGCTCGAGCCGCCGCCCGTGCGCCGGCATGCCGAGCTCGTTCAGGGGCCCGACCGTCGAACGCTCGGGCAGCGTCTCGCTCGTCGGACACGTCATGACGATGTTGCCCGAAGCGTCATCGAATCTGTGTTCGAAGATGGCGTGACCGCACACGGGACACGGTCTGGCCTGCAGCTCGGCCGGATCCTCCTGGGCGGATCCCTCGGTGAGCGGCGGTGCGCCGAAGATCGGCTCGAGTGCGTGATCGACTCGATCGAAGAACCTGGTGAATGCGTTGCCGTCGTCAGGGCGGCTCGCTGCGTCGCGTGCCATACCGCAGATGGTACGCCCGAGGCATCCGGCGGCGCCAGAGCACGACCACCTCGCGCGCCGCACCTAGGCTGGGTCGCATGAACACGGATGCCTCCGCCCGACCCGCGACGATCGTGACGGGCGGCACCCGCGGCATCGGGGCGGCGATCTCCGAACGTCTCGCCGCCCATGGGCACGACCTCTTCCTGACCTTCCGCGAGCGGCGCGGCGAAGCCGTCGCCCTCGCCGAACGGCTGCGCACGCGGGGCACCCGCGTCGAGTTGCTGCAGCTCGACCTCGCCGACCTCGATGCCGCGGCGACGGTGCTGCCCGAGGCGATCGCGGCGTTCGGCACGATCACCGGGCTGGTCAACAACGCCGGCATCACCGGACGGATCGGCGGCTTCCTCGACGCGCCCATCGAGGAGTCCGAACTGGTGTTCCGGGTCAACGTGCTCGCCCCGATCGTCTTGACCAGGGCGGCCATCCGGCACATGTCGACGGAGCTGGGGGGCGCGGGCGGCGCGATCGTGAACATCTCGTCCGGAGCCGCGACGACCGGCTCCCCCAACACCTACGTGCCGTACTCGATGAGCAAGGCGGCGCTCAACATGCTGACGGCCGGCACGGCGAAGGAGTTCGGTCGCGCCGGCGTGCGCGTCAACACCGTCTCGCCGGGCACGACGCGCACCGAGATCCACTCGGACGCCGGCCGCCCGAACGCGCCCGACGAGCGAGCCTCCCGCATCCCCATGGGGCGCGCCGGCCACCCGCACGAGATCGCCGGGGCCGTGGCCTACCTGCTCTCGGCCGACGCGAGCTACACCTCCGGCGCCGACATCCGGATCGCCGGCGGCAACTGAGCCGCCCGGGATCAGGCCTCGCCGAACCCCGACGCCGCGAGCTCGGCCAGCGCGTCGACGGCCTCGCCGGCCGCGGGGTCGTCGCTCGCGATGACCACGTCGGCGCCTTTCGTCAGGCCGAGCGCCATGATCGCGAGCAGGCTCCGCGCGTCGACCCCGTTCACCGTGAGCCGCTGCGGGAACGTGGCGGCGAGCTTCACGAGCTCGGCCGCAGGGCGAGCGTGCAGTCCGTCGGAGTTGACGAGCCGCACCGTGCGACTCGTGGCACCCGTCCGCTCACCCGCCGGCTCGCCTTCTCCGGCGTCGGATGCCTCGGCCGCCCCGGGGACCGGCTCGGCCGCGCCGCCCGCCGAACGTGCCGCCACGACGACCCTCTCCAGGGTGTCGCCCGCCTGCGCGGCGACCGCAGCGGCGACGCCGCCCTCGACGAGGGGCGCGTCGACGATGCGGACCCGGGCCCGCTGCTCGTCGTCGAGGAAGTCGAGCGCCGTCTCCGAGGTGAGGATCGCGGAGCCGAGATCGCACAGCACGACGACGCCGGCACCCGAATCCGCCTCGGCGATCGCCGCGCTCACGCGGTCGAAGCTCGTCCCGATCCGCCCGTCATCGGTGCCGCCGGCGGCGACGAGCGCCGCATCCGGCGCCATCTGCGCCGCCAGCTCGACCAGTCCCTCGGCGATCTTCGACGAGTGCGAGACGAAGACGATGCCGACCCTGCCCGCGGCCCCCATGTCAGTCGCCCGCCGCGGCGTCGGCGGCGGCGTCGGCCGCCGCACGCAGCAGCAGCGCCGACGACTCCGCACCCGGGTCTCGATGACCGGCGGAGCGCTCGCCCAGGTAGCTCGCGCGACCCTTGCGGGCGACGAGGGGCTCGGTGGCGACCGCTCCGGCCTCGGCCGCCGCCGCCGCGCGCTCGAGCACCGTC
>JBDIAF010000353.1:0-2962 GCA_039812245.1 Agromyces sp.
CCGGCGCCGACCCGGCCGAGATCAAGAAGGCCGTCACGGACGAAATCGCCAAGGGTGAGATCGACGCCGTCTGGGTCGACCTCGGCGACCAGTCCGTCCCCGCGATCGAGGCGTTCGAGGACGCCGGCGTGGACGTGCCGATCGTGAACGGCGAGGACAACATGGCGTACCTGCGGGCCTGGAAGGAACGGAACCTCAATGGCTTCGGCAGCGTTTACTCCAACTTCCAGTGGCGCACCGCGCTGCTCGCGCTGACGCAGCTCTGGCAGGGCCAGGACATCCCGAAGGACTGGGTGGTGCCGCAGACGCCCATCACGAGCGCGGAGCTCGACGCCGTGCTGCGCGTGAACGACGAGATGCCCGACGTGCACTCGACGTCGTTCGGCGGCGAGGACCTGCCCGGGTTCCCCGACGCCTGGCGCGACCGCATCATCCCCTGATCGGACGGCGGGGCGCCCGCGAGGCATCCGGGGCGCCCCGCCCCTCCGCACGACACCCGCACGACTCCCGCTCCACCTCCGCACATCGAGAAGGCCAGCATGACCGAAGACCAGCCGGCGCCCGCCGCTCCGGACGCCACCGCCAGCACCCTGCTCGCGCTCGCGCGGGCGCTCTACCCGCATCCCGGCATCCCGGACGGCCCGTACGAGCGCGCGGTCGCGCTGCTCGCCGCCGATGCCGCGGCCTCCGCCGAGCTGTCCACGCTCGTCGCCGTCGGCGCCGCCGAGGCGGCCGCCGCCCTCGGCGACCCGGGCGCCGCGACGCTCGAGGCCCGCACCGCGTGGCTCGCCGCGCACGAGGGCGAGGCGTTCTTCGCCTTCGTGCGCGAGCGAATCTGCTTCCACCTCTACGACGACCGCGAGGTGTGGCAGCTGCTCGGCTACCCCGGGCCGTCGTACGCGCTCGGCGGGTACCTGCACCGCGGCTTCGACGAGCTGCCCTGGCTGCCGGATCCCCGAGTCGAGGAGCTCGACGAGCCGCTCGTCGAGATCGGCCCGCTTGGCACGTCCCCCGCGTCGGAGGCCGCCGCGTCGCTCGCCGCCGCATCGGCCGGTGCGGAGGCGACCGCATGAGGCGCTACGACCTGGATGACGCGGACGTCGCCGTCATCGTCGGCTCCGGGCCGGGCGGCGCGAGCCTCGCCCTGCGACTCGCCCGCGCCGGGCTCGACGTCGTCATGCTCGAGTCCGGCCGCTGGATCGACCCGGAGGATTTCGTCGACGACGAGCGCATCGCCTTCGCGCAGCTGTCCTGGCTCGAGGCGAGACGTGCGACGGGCAGCTGGACGCTCGCGCACGACTTCCCCGCGCTGCCCGCATGGAACGGCCACGCCGTCGGCGGCACCGCGCTGCTCTGGACCGGGCTCACGCCGCGCTTCAAGGACCACGAGTTCCGCACCCGCTCGAGCTACGGCGAGATCGCGGGCGCCTCGCTCGCGGACTGGCCGATCGACCCCGCCGAGCTCGCCCCCTACTACGAGGAGTCGGAGCGGGCGATGGGCGTCTCGCACCGCCAGGGCCGGCCGCCCATGCCGGCCAACACCTCGTACCGGGTGTTCGCGAACGGGGCGGAGCGGGTCGGCTACCGCCACTACGCGACCGGCCCGTACGCGACGAACGTCGAACCCTACGACGGCCGGCCGGGCACGATCCAGGACGGATTCAACTCGCAGGGCGACCGCCACCGCTCGAAGTGGACCCCGCTCGTCAGCGAGATCCCGAAGGCCATCGCCACCGAGCGCTTCGAGCTGCGCCCCGAGTCGCACGCCGTGCGGATCACCCTCGACGCCGCGGGACGGGCCGACGGCGTCGAGTACCTCGACCGCGACGGCGTGCTGCGCCGGCAGCGCGCGGCGCTCGTCGCCGTGGCGGGCAACGCCATCGAGACGCCGCGGCTGCTGCTGCTCTCGGCGACCGCCGGGCACGAGCACGGACTCGGCAACGCCTCCGATCACCTCGGCCGGCACTACATGCGGCACACGACCGGCGTCGTCTACGGGCAGTTCCCCGACGAGGTGCACATGTACCGCGGCGAGAACATGGCGGGCATCGTCGCCGACGAGTCCCGGCACGATCCCGAGCGGGGCTTCGCGGGCGGCTACTACCTCGAGACGATCTCGCAGGGGCTGCCCTCGTTCACCACCTTCATGGAGCCCGGCGGCTGGGGCGCCGACTTCGCCGCCCGCGTCGAGGGCTACCCGCGCACCGCCGCGAGCTGGATCTGCGGCGAGGACTTGCCGCAGCCCGGCAACCGGGTGACGCTCTCGGACGAGCTCGTCGACCGCTGGGGGCTGCCCGCCCCCGAGGTGCACTACGACGACCACCCGAACGACGTCGCGATGCGCGAGCACGCCTACGGCCGGGTCGAGGCGATGTTCCGGGCGGTCGGCGCCGAACGCGTCTGGCGCGCCCCCGCGATGCCCTCCGGCCACAACCTCGGCACCGCGCGCATGAGCGCGGACCCGGCCGACGGGGTCGTCGACCCGGAGGGGCGCGTGCACGGCGTGCCCAACCTCTTCGTCTCGGACGGCTCGGTGTTCACCACCGGCGCCGCGGCGAACCCGACCCTGACGATCATGGCGCTCTCCCTCAGGCAGGGCGACCGGATCGTCGACGCGCGACGCCGCGGCGAACTCTGATCGCGGCGCGGAGAACACGGAAGGACAACGAGATGGTGATCGCGACGATCAACCCCACGACCGGAGCGGTGGAGCGGGAGTTCGCGCCGCACACTCCCGGCCAGGTGGAGCAGATCCTGGCGCGGGCCGAGTCGGCGAACGCGGTGCTGCGGCGCACGACGTTCGCCGAGCGGGCCGCATGGATGCGTCGGGCCGCCGACCTGCTGGATGCGGACCTCGAACAGGCGGCGGCGCTCGCCTCGACCGAGATGGGCAAGACGCTCGCCACGGCGAAGTACGAGGTGACGAAGTCGGCCAACGGCATGCGCTGGTACGCCGACCATG
>JBDIAF010000354.1:0-2953 GCA_039812245.1 Agromyces sp.
GTGACGGGCGCCCGCGCGCTGCCGATCTACCAGTCGAGCGCCTTCGTCTTCGACGACACCGCCGACGCGGCGGCCCGCTTCGCGCTGCAGAAGTACGGCAACATCTACTCGCGACTCGCGAACCCGACCGTCGCGAGCTTCGAGGAGCGCATCGCGAGCCTCGAGGGGGGTCTCGGCGCCGTCGCCACCGCCTCGGGCCTGTCGGCGCAGTACATCACCTTCGCCTCGCTCGCCGGCACGGGCGACCACATCGTCGCCTCGGCCCAGCTGTACGGCGGCTCCATCACGCAGCTCGACGTCACCCTGCGCCGCTTCGGCATCGAGACGACCTTCGTCGCGGGCTCGAACGCCGACGACTACGCGGCCGCGATCCGCGAGAACACGAAGGCGCTCTTCGTCGAGACCGTCGCGAACCCCTCGGGCGAGATCGCCGACCTCGAGGCGCTCGCCGACGTGGCCCACGCCCACGGCATCCCCTTCATCGTCGACTCCACGATCGCGACTCCCTACCTCAACCGGCCGATCGAGTGGGGCGCCGACATCGTCACCCACTCGGCGACGAAGTTCCTGGGCGGCCACGGCTCGACCCTCGGCGGCGTCGTCGTCGAGTCGGGGCGCTTCCACTGGCACTCCGAGAAGTTCCCGCTGTTCGGCCAGCCGGTGCCGAGCTACGGCGGCCTCGAGTGGTCGGGCAACTTCGGCGAGTACGCCTTCCTCACGCGCCTGCGCGCCGAGCAGCTGCGCGACATCGGCCCGACCCTCGCGCCGCACTCGGCGTTCCTGCTCGCGCAGGGCGTCGAGACGCTGCCGTACCGGATCCAGGCGCACGTCGACAACGCGCGCGCCGTCGCGGACTGGCTCGACGCCGACCCGCGCGTCGAGCGCGTGTTCTGGGCCGGGCTGCCCGGACACCCGCACCACGACCGGGCGGAGAAGTACCTGCCGCAGGGCCCCGGCTCGGTGTTCAGCTTCGAGGTGAAGGGCGGCCGCGAGGTCGGCCAGAAGCTCATCGAGAACGTGAACCTGGCCTCGCACCTCGCCAACATCGGCGACGCGAAGACCCTCATCATCCACCCCGCGTCGACCACGCACGCGCAGCTGACCGAGCAGCAGCTCGTCGACGCGGGCGTGCTGCCCGGCGTCGTGCGGCTCTCGGTCGGCATCGAGGACGTCGACGACATCATCTACGATCTCGACCAGGCGCTCGCGGCTGCGACAGGAGGCACCCTGTGACCCACACCATCACCCCGACGGAGCCCGAGCTCGAGACCGTCCGGCTCGTCAACGGCCTCTCCTGCGAGCTGCCGGCCGACTCGCCGCTCGCGAAGCTGCTGCGCTCGCAGCGCACCTGGACGGGCCCCGACGCCAAGGCGCGCCTGCGCATCCTGAACGCCGCGAAGTCGGTCGCGATCGTCGGCGCCTCGCCGAAGCCGCAGCGCTCGAGCTACTTCGTCGGCACGTACCTGCAGCAGTCGAGCGACTACCGGCTCTACTTCGTGAACCCGATGGAGACCGAGATCCTCGGCCAGCCCGCCTACGCGAGCCTGAAGGACCTGCCCGAGGTGCCCGACGTCGTCGTCGTGTTCCGTCGCGGCAGCGACATCCCGAAGGTCGTCGACGAGGTCGTGGCCGCGGGCGCGAAGACGATCTGGGTGCAGCTCGGCATCTGGAACGAGGAGGCCGCCTACTACGGCGAGGAGCAGGGCCTCACCGTCGTCATGGACCGCTGCATCAAGGTCGAGCACGCCCGCTTCCACGGCGGACTGCACCTGCTCGGCTTCGACACCGGCCAGATCACGGCGCGCAAGACGGCGCGCTGAGGCATCCACCCGCTTCGCCCGAGGGCGACGCGGCCACGCGGTGCGCGGCGGCTCGCGCCGATACGCTCGGTTCCGTGCCTCGTGAACTCGACTTCTCGACCGACCCCGCTCGACTCGACCGCGCGCTCGTGCACCGCTGGCTGAGCGAGCACGCCTACTGGGCGAAGGGCCGGCCGCGGGCGACGCAGGACGCCGCGATCGACGGCTCGCTGAACTTCGGAGCCTACGAGCGGGCGACGGGCCGGCAGCTCGCCTACGCCCGGGTGGTCACCGACGGGGTCACCTTCGGCTGGCTCTGCGACGTCATCGTCGACCCCGAGCGGCGCGGCGACGGGCTCGGTGTGGCCCTGGTCGAGTTCGTGCTCGCCACCCTCGACCCGATGCGCCTGAAGCGGGTGGTGCTCATCACGGGCGATGCGCACGGGCTGTACGAGCGGTTCGGCTTCGCCCCGATCGATCGCACCGCCGACTGGCTCAGCCGCGTCGGGCCGAACCCGACGGTCTGACTCCGCCGGCGGTCCCGCTCAGGCGGCGTCGACGCGCGTCCGTAGGCGAGCTTCCGGAAGCCCGAACCGTCGGGACGCACGAAGCGGAACTCGCGCTCGGGCAGTCCGGCGAAGCCGAGACGGTCGTAGAGCCGCTGCGCGGCCAGGATGTCGGGCGCGGTGTTGAGCACGACCCGCTCGCGGGAGATCGGGAATGCCCACTGGGGCGAAAGGTAGGCTCGACCCGTGCTGACCGACCGCCGCGACCTGCGCGTCGCGCTGCTCGGCCCGGTCCTGGTCGAGGGGCGGTCGGGCGAACCCGTCGAGCCCTCGGGCGTGCTCGCCAAGGCGCTCTTCGCCGTGCTGGCCGGCGCTGGCGGGAGCGGCGCCGGCCGCACCCACGGCGTCGAGGCGATCGCCGACGAGCTCTGGGGCGACGAACGGCCCGAGAACGAGCGCGCCGCGCTGCAGTCGCTCGTGTCGCGGGTCCGATCGGCGAGCGCCGAGGGCCTCGTCGTCTCCCGCCCGGGCGGCTACGCGCTCGAACTGGCCGCGACCCAGACCGACCTCGGCCTCGCCGGCGAGCTCGGACGCCGTGCGGCCCGGCTCGCCCGCGACGGAGACCCGCTGCGCGCCATCGCCGTGCTC
>JBDIAF010000355.1:0-2952 GCA_039812245.1 Agromyces sp.
GCGCGCGGGGCTGCGGCGCCATCGGTGGACGCCGCACGAGCGGGAGCCCCTGGGGAGGGGGAGTCGCGAAGGCGGCGGGTCGCGACCGGCCTCCGGCGCGACCGGACGGCGGGCTCAGGCCGAGCCCACGCCCTGCGGGGCCGCGGCGCTCGTCGCGAGCGGCAGCGACACCCGGAATGTCGCGCCGCCGCCGGGGGTCTCGACCACGTCGACCGAGCCGTTGTGCACGGAGACGATCGAGGACACGATCGCGAGGCCGAGCCCGGTTCCTCCGGTCTCGCGGGCGCGCGAGGTGTCGGCGCGCCAGAAGCGCTGGAAGATCTTCTCCCGGATCTGCGGCGGGATGCCTTCGCCGTGGTCGACGACCTCGAGCATGGCGCGCTCGGCGCTCTCGTCGATGCTCACGCGGATCTCGATCGGCGAGTCGTCGGCGGTGAACCGCATCGCGTTGCCCATGAGGTTCGTGATCACCTGGCGGATCTTGTTCTCCTCGGCGAGCACGAAGGCGCGCAGCTCGGCCGCCGGCTCGCCCGAGCCGATCGGCACGGGCACGGTCGGCGCGGGGCCGGTGCTCGACATGGCCTGCTCGGCACCGGCGTCGAGCTGCCGCCGACGCTGCGCCTCTCGGCCCCCGCGCGCGGCCGGGCGCTTCGGAGCCGGCGTCAGCCGACGTCCGCGCAGACGGGCGAGCGTCGCGCCGGCGAAGGAGATGGGCCCGGTCGAGCGCATCGGCGCCGAGTCGAGGTCGACGGCGAGCTCGGCGGCGGCCGAGGCATCCGTCGCCTCGCCCGCCTCGGGCGCGATCACCGTGACCGTGCGTGCGGGGGCCGCGGCCATCGCATCGAGCGCCGCATCGCGCGCGAGGGGCACGAGGTCGACCTCGGCGAGCTCGAGCGGCTTCGCCTCGTCGAGGCGGGCGAGCGCCAGCAGGTCCTCCACGAGCAGGCCCATGCGGATCGCCTCCTTCTCGATGCGGTCCATGGCCTGGCCGACGTCCTCGGGGGTCTGCAGGGCGCCCATGCGGTAGAGCTCGGCGTAGCCGCGCACCGAGACGAGGGGCGTGCGCAGCTCGTGCGACGCGTCGCCGACGAAGCGGCGCATCTGGTCGATCGTGCGCGCGCGGTCGCGGAACGCCCGGTCGATGCGGTTCAGCATCGTGTTGAGCGAGCGGTTGAGCCGGCCGATCTCGGTGTTGGGCGTCGCGCCCTCGAGCCGCTGGCTGAAGTCGCCGTCGGCGATGGCCGCCGCCGTCCGCTCGACCTCGCGGAGCGGCGTGAAGGTCGAGGTGACGAGCATGCGGGTGAGCAGCGCCCCCACGATGACGACGCCGACGCTGAAGCCGAGGAAGATCGTGAGGTACGCCGCGAGCAGGCGCTCGGTCGCCGACGACGAGATGGCGATGATGATCGGCATGAACGTGCCGTGGGTGTCGACCAGGGCGGTGACGGCGCGGAAGGTCTTGTCGCCGTGCGCGTCCGGCAGTGCGACGACCTGGTAGCCGTTGACGTTCATGTCGTTCACTTCGGCGATCGTGAGCGTCTTCGGGTACAGCGGCAGCTCGTCGCGCCCGCGGCCCTGCCAGTTGTGCTGCAGGAACCCGCCCTCGGCGTCGTAGGTCGCGACGAACACGTCGTCGGAGGGGCGGACGTCGAGCCCGTGGTCGTCGACCTCGCTCGCGTCGCCGTAGAAGTACTTCGAGACCACGTCGCCGGCGGCGATCGTCTTCAGCTGCACCTCGATCTGCTGCTCGGCGTAGCTGCGCAGCATCGCGGCGGTGCCGATCCCCGAGACCAGGAGTCCGAGCGTGAGCATCAGCACGGTGACACCGGTGATCTTGGTGCGCAGCGAGATGCGGTTCCACCGCTCGAACATGGTCTGGTTCATGGCACGACGAGCCTACGCGGGCGAGCCTGAGCGGCCGCCGACTACGGCTTCGAGCTCTTCAGCATGTAGCCGAAGCCGCGCTTGGTCTGGATGAGCGGCTCGGCGGAGTGCTGGTCGAGCTTGCGGCGCAGGTACGAGATGTAGCTCTCGACGATGCCCGCGTCGCCGTTGAAGTCGTACTCCCACACGTGGTCGAGGATCTGCGCCTTCGACAGCACCCGGTTCGGGTTGAGCATGAGGTAGCGCAGCAGCTTGAACTCGGTGGGGGAGAGCTCGACGGGCACGTCGCCGACCAGCACCTCGTGGGTGTCCTGGTCCATCGTGAGCTCGCCGGTGCGGATCACGGCATCCTCTTCGGCGTGCATCGTGCGGCGCAGGATCGCCTTGATGCGGGCGACGATCTCGTCGAGCGAGAAGGGCTTCGTGACGTAGTCGTCGCCGCCGACCGTGAGGCCCGTGATCTTGTCCTCCGTGTCGTCCTTCGCCGTGAGGAAGAGGATCGGCGCCGTGTACCCGGCCGACCGCAGGCGCTTGGTGACGCCGAAGCCGTTCATGTCGGGCAGCATGACGTCGAGGATGATGAGGTCGGGCTCCTCCTCGAGCACGGCCGAGATGGTCTGCGCGCCGTTCGCGACGGCCCGCACCGCGAAGCCCGCGAAGCGCAGGCTCGTCGTGAGCAGGTCTCGGATGTTCGGCTCGTCGTCGACGATGAGAATGCGGGGTCCGTCGCTCATGGCCTCATTCTCTTGACGTTCGCTGGAAGTCGGCTGGGAGTTCTGTGGGGCGCACCCGCAGGCAGCACTCGCCGGCGCCCGGGTCGAGTCGCACGCGCTCGGATGCCTCGCCCACGGCGTCGGCCATGCCGCACACGAGGGCGTGGTTGAGTTCGCACACGACGCCCGGCCTGGCCTCGGCCAGGCGGTGGAACGGGCACACCCCGAGGACGAGGTCGTCGCCCTCTGGGCGAGGGGCGAAGCCGGCGCGGTCGAGCGCCTGCGGCAGGTCGGCCGCCCCGGCGGCGATGCGCCGCCCGGCGGCGTCGGCGGCGCGACGAAGGGCGTGCCGGGG
>JBDIAF010000356.1:0-2947 GCA_039812245.1 Agromyces sp.
GCGAAGCTCGGCTTGGAGCCCTGCCAGGTCACGCCGAGCTCGGCGTCGACCACGGCCTCGGCGTAGAGCGCGTCGAGCACGCCGGGCAGCTGCACGCCCGTGAAGGCCGTGAGCTCGGATCCCGCTCCCGCCGCACGCTGCGCCACGACGAGCTGCTCGGTGACGAGCGCCTGCACCGCGGCACGGTCGGCGCCGTCGAGCTTCAGCGCGAGGTAGCGATCGCCGCCGAGCGCGGGGAAGCGCTCGAGCTGGGCGGCCGTCAGGCCCGCGGGGTCGAAGGCGAGCGCGAGGGCGTCGCCGCCGCCCGCCACCTCGCCGTCGACGACCGCGAGACCGCCGCGGGGGGCATGCTCGAGGGTCCACGAGGCCTCCGCAGCCGGGGTCGTGCCGAGCAGCGAGCGGGGCCAGGCGAGGGTCTGCTCGTCGATCCACTGCGCGCGCAGCTCGCCGGTGCCCGCGAGCGGCGGGTCCTCGACGACGATCTCGAGCACGTGCGTCGCGAGGGTGTAGCGGAAGACGATCTGCTCGCCGTCGGCCGCGCTGAACGAGTAGTTTCCGCCGCCGGGCACGCCGTCGACGCCGTAGTTCTCGCCCCAGCTCAGGCCGTGCGCGACCTTGCCCTCATAGGCGCCGGCCGGGATCCGGTCGGTCGCGAACTCGTAGACGCCGTCGCGGTCGCCGTCGAACATCATGCTGCCGAGGCAGTCCGGCGCCCAGTCGCCGGGGCAGCCGATCTCGGACTGGAAGGAGCCGGGCACGGTCACGATGGGGCCCTCGGCGGTCGAGGTCAGCTGGTGCGTGCGCGGGTCCCAGTAGAAGGTGATCGGGCCGCCGTCGTGGTGGTACGCCACGTCGGGTCCACCCGGCACCGCGTTCGCGCCGTAGTTGACGTCCCACGAGCCGTTGATCGCGACCTTGTACGCGTAGTCGCCGGCGGGCAGCTCGAAGGTGCCCGTGTAGACGCCGCCGGCACCGAGCGTGAGCTTCGCCTGCTCGCAGCCGGGGGTCCAGTCGCCCGCGCACCCCATCTCCGAGTTGTGCGAGCCGGGCACCGTCACGAGGTCGATCGGATTCTCGGGCTCCTCCGCCTCGACGAGGTTCACGGCGTTGCCCACGCTCGCGTAGCTCGAGGCGGCCGAGCGCTGCCCCGAGGCATCCGTCGTGATCGCGCGGTACTCGACGAGCGTGCCGTCCGCGAGCCCGGCCGTGTCGTGGAAGACGCGCGGGGTCGTGTCCTCTGCGGTGCCGAGCTCGTGCCACTCGTCGCCCCCGGCGACGCGCCAGGCGAAGCTCGTCTCCTGCCAGACGTCGGCGGTGGTCGCCGACACCGGGACCGTGCCGGTGACGCCGGCGCCCGCCGCCGGTGCGACGAGCGAGATCGGCAGCGCCTCGTCGGTCGCGGTGACCTGGCGATCGGCGCGCAGCACGACCGCGCCGAGCGCGGGCACGGTCACGCTCGCGACGCCCTCGGCGCCCGTGGTGACGGTCTGACCGTCCTCGCCGCCGTAGAGCGTCGAGAACACGCCGTCGGCGGTGAGGGTCGGCACCTCGACGGTCTTCGCCGCACCCGAGTTGTTCACGGCGACCAGGTACTCGACCTTCTCGTCGCGGTCGACGCGGCTGAAGGCGTACACGCCGGGCCCGTTGTCGACGTAGCGCTCGATCTGCGCACCCGTCGACAGCGCGGGGTGCGTCTCCCGCAGGGCGGCCAGGCCGGCGATGTGCGCGTACAGCGGCGCGTCGGTGTCGTAGCGGTCGACGCTGCCGGCCTGCTCGCCGGTGACGAGCTGCTGTTCCCGGTACTCGTCGACCTGGCTGGCGAAGAGGGTCTGCCGTGCGCTCTTGTCGTTGCCGGGGCTCGCGCCCGCGAAGCCCTGCTCGTCGCCGTAGTAGACGACCGGCTGGCCGCGGGTGAGGAACATCAGCTCCTGCGCGAGCTCATCGCGCTCGAGCGGGGCATCGGTCGACTGCAGGAAGTAGCCGACCCGCCCCATGTCGTGGTTGCCGAGGAACGTCGGCAGCGCACTCGCCGACGTGTCCGGCGTCGTGTAGTAGTCGTCGCCGGCGAAGAGCGAGGCGAGGCCCTTCGCCGAGTTGCCCGCGGCGAAGCTCACCGCCTGCGACTGGAAGGTGAAGTCGAGCACCGAGTTCATGTCGGTGTCGCGAACGTAGGGCGAGAGCTTGACCGGGTCGGCGTCGTAGACCTCGCCGAACATGAAGAAGTCGGGCTTGCCCGCGGCGTGCGCGTAGTCGAGCACGCGGGTGGTGAACTGCTGCCAGAACTCGAAGTTCACGTGCTTCACGGTGTCGATGCGGAAGCCGTCGATGCCGAGGTCGATCCACTGGTCGTACACGTCGACGAAGCCGTTCACGACGGTCGGGTGCTCGGTCATCAGGTCGTCGAGCCCGTCGAAGTCGCCGTACGTGACCGACTCCCCCGACCAGGTCGAGTTGCCGCGGTTGTGGTACAGCGTCGGGTCGTTGAGCCAGGCCGGCACCTTCGCGTCGGCGTTCTCGGGCGTGAGCGTCGGTGTGTAGGCGAAGCTCGTCGCCGGGTCGAGTGCGGGGAAGCCGACGCCCGTCTCGGCCGAGGCGAAGTCGGCCGGGTCGAAGGCCTGCCCCGAGGCATCCGTGTAGGGGCGGGTCGCCTGGTCGACGTAGGCGTACTGCCCCTCGGCGTAGTCGATGACGTCGGCCGTGTGATTCGTGATGATGTCGAAGTAGACCTTGATGCCCTTGGCGTGCGCCTCGGCGATGAGCGCCTCGAGCTCGTCGTTGGTGCCGAGGTGCGGGTCGATCTGGGTGAAGTCGGTGACCCAGTAGCCGTGATAGCCGGCGCTGGCGTTCTGGCCCTCGCCCTGCACCGGGCGATTCTTGAAGCTCGGGGTGAGCCAGATGGCGCTCGTGCCGAGCCCCGCGATGTAGTCGAGGTTGTCGCGCAGGCCCT
>JBDIAF010000357.1:0-2944 GCA_039812245.1 Agromyces sp.
GTTCTTCAGCGGGTTCTCGATGACCACCCTGAGCGCGTTCTCGATGCCGATGAGGTTCGGCAGCAGGTACGCGCCGCCCCAGGCGGGCACGATGCCGAGGAACACCTCGGGCAGCGCGATGGCCGGCGCCGAGGCATCCACCGTGCGGTAGTCGCTGTTGAGCGCGACCTCGAGGCCGCCGCCCAGCGCGAGACCGTTGATGAACGCGAACGAGGGCACGCCGAGCTCGCCGAGCTTGCCGAACACCATGTGGCCGAGCTGGCCCATCTTGAGCGCGACGTCTCGGCTCGGGATCTCGCCGACCTTCGAGAGGTCGGCGCCGGCGGCGAGGTAGTACGGCTTCCCGGTGATGGCGACGGCCTGGATCTCGCCGGCGGCGGCACGCGCCGTCAGTTCGTCGAGGCGGTCGTTCAGCTCGAGCAGGGTGACCGGGCCGAGCGTCGAGGGCCGGGTGTGGTCGCGCCCGTTGTCGAGGGTGATCAGCGCGAGCGTCTTGCCCGAGGCGAGGCGCACGTCGCGGACGTACGAGTGCGTGACGACCTCGTCGCCCTCGAACGCGGCCCGGAGGTCGGAGAAGTCGATCTTCGAGTAGTCGGTCATCGCGTTCAGCGGCCCTTTCCGTAGCGCTTGTGGTGCGGGTTCTCCCAGATGACGGTGCCGCCCTGGCCGAGTCCCACGCACATGGCGGTCATGCCGTAGCGCACCTCGGGGTGCTGCTCGAACTGGCGGGCGAGCTGCAGCATGAGCCGCACGCCGGAGGCGGCGAGCGGGTGGCCGATGGCGATCGCGCCGCCCCAGGGGTTCACGCGGGGGTCGTCGTCGGCGATGCCGAAGTGGTCGAGGAAGCTCAGCACCTGCACGGCGAACGCCTCGTTGAGCTCGAAGAGGCCGATGTCGGAGATGTCGAGCCCGGCGCGCTTCAGCGCCTTCTCGGTCGAGGGGATGGGGCCGATGCCCATGACCTCGGGCTGCACGCCGGCGAAGCCGAAGCTCACCATGCGCATCTTGGCGCCGAGGCCGAGCTCCTTCACGGCGTCGCCGCTGGCGAGGATCGCGGCGGTCGCGCCGTCGGTGAGGGGGGAGGCGTTCCCCGCCGTCACGCGCCCGTGCGGGCGGAACGGGGTCTTCAGGGTCGCAAGGCCCTCCATCGTGGTCTCGGGACGACGCCCCTCGTCCTCGCTCGCGAGCCCCCAGCCCTCGGTCGTGCGGATCGCGACGGGCACGAGGTCGGGCTGGATGTGCCCGGCGTCGTACGCCGCCTGCACCTTCTGCTGGCTGAGCATGCCGAAGCGGTCGCTGCGCTCCTTGGTGAGCTCGGGGAAGCGGTCGTGCAGGCGCTCGGCGGTGTTGCCCATGTTGAGGGCGTCGGGCGCCACCAGCTTCTCGGCGAGGAACCGCGGGTTGGGGTCGGCGTCGAGCCCCATCGGGTGGCGGCCCATGTGCTCGACGCCGCCGGCGATGACGACGTCGTACTGGCCGAAGCCGATCCCGGAGCCGGTGGTGGTCACGGCGGTCATCGCGCCCGCGCACATGCGGTCGATGGCGAAGCCGGGCACGCTGAGCGGCAGGCCGGCGAGGATCGCCGCGGTGCGACCGAGGGTGAGGCCCTGGTCGCCCTGCTGGGTGGTCGCGGCGATGGCGACGTCGTCGACGCGCTCGGGCGGGAGGTTCGGGTTGCGCTCCAGGAGGCCGGTGATGGCCTTCACGGCCAGGTCGTCGGCCCTGGTGTTCCAGTACATGCCCTTTTCACCGGCTCGTCCGAACGGGGTCCGGACCCCGTCGACGAACACGACATCAGCTCGTTCAGCCACGCTGCAGCTCCCTTTCGATCAGGATGCCTCGATCCTACGAAGCGCCGAACGGGCGAGCGGAATCGCTTGACGGATCCTACGAAGCCGCGTCGGAGGCGTCGTGAATGCTTTGTGCCGCTTCGCCAAAGGCGGCCGCGATTCTCTGTGAGGTAGCCTCAATCTGCCACGGGCGCGCACCGAGCTCCGCGAGCGCGGCCCCGATGCTCGCCGCATCGGACTCGGCCGGGGGATGCCACGCGACGCGCCGCAGCGAATCGGGCGTCAGCAGGTTCTCGACCGGCATCTCGAGGCCTTCCGCGATCTCCGTCACGGCGGCCTTCGCGAGGCGCAGTCGGGCGTCCGCCTCGGGGTTGCGGGCCGCCCAGGCCCGCGGTGGCGGCGGGGCGTCGCTCGGCACGCGCGCGGCGGGCAGGTCGCTCGAGGCGAGCGCGGCCTCGACCGCCTGCCACCAGCGGTCGAGCTCGCTGCGGCTCGCCCGGCCGTTGAAGTCCTTCATGTCGGCGAGCGCCCGGCGCGTTCGCGGCATGGTCTTCGCGACGACCAGGATGGACGCGTCGGGGATCAGGCGACCCGGCGCGACGTCCCGCTCGGCGGCGAGGTCGTCGCGCGCGTGCCACAGCGAGCGCACGATGGCGAGGTTGCGCGGGTTCCGCAGCGCGTGGATGCCCGAGAGCCGGCGCCACGGCTCGGCGACCGCCGGCTTCGGCTCGCGGTGCAGCACCGCATCGAACTCCTGCCCGGCGAGCTCGGCCTTGTGCGCCTCGTCGAGCCGAGCGACGAGCCCGTCGCGCACGTCGACGAGCAGCTCGACGTCCAGGGCCGCGTAGGTCAGCCACGGCTGGGGCAGCGGTCGGGTCGACCAGTCCGCGGCGGAGTGCTCCTTCGCGAGCTTCACGCCGAGCAGTTCCTCGACTACGGCTGCGAGACCGACCCGCGGCATGCCGAGCAGCCGTGCGGCGAGCTCGGTGTCGAAGATGCGCTCGGGGTCGAGGCCGACCTCGCGCAGGCACGCGAGGTCCTGACTGGCCGCGTGCAGCACCCACTCGTCGTGCCGGATCGCGGCCTGCAGGGGTGCGAAGTCGCCGATCGCGGGCGGATCGATCAGGAAGGTGCCCGCGCCTCGGCGGTAGAGC
>JBDIAF010000358.1:0-2944 GCA_039812245.1 Agromyces sp.
CCGCGGGCGCGTGCAGCCGGGCCCGCAACTGGTCGGCCTCGAAGCCGCCCTGGTCGGCCACCACCATCAGGTACTGGTCGCGCACGAGCTCGCTCGGGTGCTCGCGGATCATCGCGAGGCACGCCTCGGCCGCGCGTGCCCGCCCCTCGGGACGCGTGAGGTCGGCGCTGTCGAGCACCCGGTCGACACGGAACTGCAGGAACGGACGGGCACCCGACACCGCCGCCCGGAGCCGTTCGGGGTCCGCGACGGCCAGCTCGCCCGGGTCGACGCCGGGCGGCAGGTCGGCCACCGACACCTCGATCTCGTGACGCCGCTCCCACTCGTAGACGCGAGCCGCGGCGTTCTGGCCCGCCGCGTCGGCGTCGAAGGCCAACACCACACGATTGGCGAAGCGCTTGAGCAGCTGCACGTGCTCGTCGGTGAGCGCGGTGCCGCAGGTCGCCACCGCGTTCGGGACCCCCGAGCGCACCAGCCCGATGACGTCGGTGTAGCCCTCGCACACGACCGCGAAGCCCTCGCGCACGACCGTCTCCTTGGCCCAGTTCAGGCCGTACAGCACGCGGCTCTTCGCGTAGAGCGGCGTGCCGTCACGCGTGTTGACGTACTTCGCGCCCTCGTGGCCCGGCACCACCCCGCCGCCGAGCGCGACCGCGTCGCCGCGCTCGTCGAAGATCGGGAACATCACACGGCCCCGGAAGAAGTCGAACTGCCGGCCGCGCTTGTTGACGCCGCCGAGCCCGCTGTCGCGCCAGTCGTCGTCGGACAAGCGCATCGCCTTCGCGAGGAGCGCCCAGTCCTTGTCGTCGCTCGGCGCCCACCCGAGCCGGAACTGCACGACCGCGTCACGGTCGAACCCTCGGCTGCGCAGGTAGCGGCGGGCCTCGCCGCCGTCGGGCGCGGACAGCAACCGGTCGTGGTACCAGTCGACGGCCCGGCCGACCGCGGCGACGAGGCGGTGGCGCCGGCGCCTGCCCTCGTCCTCGCCCCGGTTCGTGTAGTGCAGGTCGATGCCGTACTTGCGGGCGAGGAACTCGACGGCACCGGCGAAGTCGACGTGCTCGCTCTCCTGCACGAAGGTGAACACGTCGCCGCTCTTGCCGCAGCCGAAGCAGTGGTAGAGCCCCTGCGCGGCGTTGACCGAGAACGACGGCGTGCGCTCGCCGTGGAACGGGCACAGCCCGACCCAGCGCGAGCCCGAGCGGCGCAGCGAGGTCTTGGGCGTGATGATCTCGACGATGTCGGCCGCGGCCCGGACCCGCGCCACGTCCTCCTCGACGATCGCCATCGCGTCCGCCCGACGTTCGCTACAGGACCGCGTGCGCGGCGGCGAGGCGGGCGACCGGGATGCGGAACGGCGAGCACGACACGTAGTCGATGCCCGCGCGCACGAGCGCCCGGATCGACGCCGGGTCGCCACCGTGCTCGCCGCACAGCCCGGTCTGCAGCCCGTGGTGCGCGCGGCGCCCGCCGGCGATGGCGCCGGCGACCAGCTCGGCGACCGCCGCGTCGAGGGTCTCGAACGGGTTGCTCGCGAGCAGCTCGCGCTCGACGTAGGTCGGCAGCAGCCGTCGCTCGACGTCGTCGCGGCTGAACCCGAACACCATCTGCGTGAGGTCGTTGGTGCCGAACGAGAAGAACTCGACGTGCGGGCCGAGCTGCTCGGCGAGCAGGGCCGCTCGCGGCGTCTCGATCATGGTGCCGAGGCCGATGGCGAGGTCCGCGAGGCGCTCCCCCGCCGCGGTGCCGATCTCGTCGCGGACCCAGTCGAGCACGAGCGCGAGCTCGGCGGGGTCGATGACGAGCGGGATCATCACCTCGACCCGCGGCGCTCCCCCGGCGTCGACACGGTCGAGCATCGCCTCGACGAGCGCCCGGATCTGCATGCGGTAGAGGTCGGGCTTCAAGATCGCGAGGCGCACGCCGCGCGTACCGAGCATCGGGTTGATCTCGTGCCACGCACGGGCCGCGGCGAGCAGCCGGCGGCCCGGCTCGTCGAGGCGCCCGAGGGCGTCGTCGACCACGAGCCCGTCGAGCGGCGGGAGGAACTCGTGCAGGGGCGGGTCGAGCAGGCGCACGGTGACCGGCAGGCCGTCCATCGCCTCGAGCACGCCCCGCAGGTCTTCGCGCTGGGCGTCGCGCAGCTCGGCGAGCGCGGACGCCTCGGCCTCGGGCGACTCGGCCAGGATGAGTCGCTGCACGATAGGAAGCTGCTCGCCGAGGAACTGGTGCTCGGTGCGGCACAACCCGATGCCCTCGGCGCCGAAGTCGCGGGCTCTGCGGGCGTCGGCCGCGGTGTCCGCGTTGGCTCGTACGGCGATACGTCCGGCCCGCAGCTCGTCGGCCCACAACAGCAGCGTCTCGAGCTCGTCGGGCGCCTCGGCGGCCGCCACCTCGAGCGCGCCGAGCAGGACGTCGCCCGTCGACCCGTCGAGGGAGATGACGTCGCCCTCGGCCACCGTCACCTCGCCGACGTGCATGCACGCGTCGCCGAACACGATCGCCTCGGCGCCGACCACCGCCGGCAGGCCCCACCCGCGGGCGACGACGGCGGCGTGGCTGGCCATGCCGCCCCTCGACGTGAGGATGCCGTCGGCCAGCCGCATCGCGAACTCGTCGGCGGGGGTCGTCTCGGGCCGGGCGAGGATCACCCGCTCGCCGCGGTCGGCGGCGTCCATCGCCTCTTCGATCGTGAAGTACACCTGCCCGATCGCGGCGCCGGGCGAGGCACCGACCCCCTGGCACAGCACGCGTCGCTCGCCACCGGTGAAGGTCGCGTGCAGCACCGCCTCGACCATCACGGGGTCGACCGAGCGCACCGCGCGCCGCTGGGCGTCGGGGGTGCCCTCGGCGAGCGCGGAGCGCACCGCGTCGCGGATCACGTCGGCCGCAGTCATCGAGGCCCCACTATTGCAGCGGCGCGGCCCGCCCGCACCCGCGTCAT
>JBDIAF010000359.1:0-2943 GCA_039812245.1 Agromyces sp.
GGCGGCACGTCGAGCTCGCGCCAGCGCTGCGGCTTGGTGTAGCTCGGATACTCGAGCAGTCCGTCCTCGTGCGACTCCTCGACGAGGGAGGCGGGATTGCCGACGACGCCGGGGACGAGCCGGGCGGCGGCCTCGATCATGGCCATGACGGCGACCTCGCCGCCGTTCAGCACGTAGTCGCCGAGCGAGATCGGGCGCACGCGCATGCGGGTCGAGTAGTGGTCGAGCACGCGCTGGTCGATGCCCTCGTAGCGGCCGCAGGCGAACACGAGGTGGGGCTCCGCGGCGAGCTCGCGGGCGATCCGCTGGGTGAACGGCTCGCCTGCGGGCGAGGGTACGACGAGCAGCGCATCGCTCGGGCCCTCGCCGAGGATCGAGTCGAGCGCCTCGCCCCAGGGCTCGGGCTTCATCACCATGCCGGCACCGCCGCCGTACGGCGTGTCGTCGACGGTGCGGTGCCGGTCGTGGGTGAAGTCGCGCAGGTCGTGAGCGGTCACGTCGAGCAGTCCCGACTGGCGCGCCTTGCCGAGCAGCGAGAGCTCGAGCACGTCGAAGAACGACGGGAAGATCGTGACGATGTCGACCTGCATGGGAAGCAGGCTACTCGGCGTCGCCGGTGGAGGCGTCGCCGCCCGCCGCGTCGTCCCTCGCCGCGTCACTGCCCGCCGCGTCGTCGGCCAGCTCTTCGAAGAGCCCGGCCGGCGGGGTGACCGTGACGGTTCCGGCCTCGAGGTCGACCTCGGGCACGATCGCGGCGACGAAGGGAACCATGACCTCGCCGCCGGCGGTCTTCACGACGAGCAGGTCCTGAGCGGGCAGGTGGTCGACGTGGGCGACCTCGCCGATCTTCACGCCGTCGCGCACGACCGCGAGGCCGACCAGCTGGTGGTCGTACCAGGCGTCGGGTTCGGCGTCGCCCTCGGGTTCGTCGCCGATCTCGACCCACAGGATCGCCTTGACGAGTGCCTCGGCCGCGGTGCGGTCGTCGACGCCCTCGAAGAAGCCGACGGGCTGCTGGTTGTACCAGCGCAGCTCGCGGAACGTCAGGTGCTTGCCGTGCCAGGGCGATTCCTTCGGCACCTGCAGCGAGAACACGGCGCCCGGCACGAAGCGCCGCTCGGGGTCGTCGGTGAACAGTTCGAGCTTGAGGGCGCCCTTCAGCCCGTGCGCCTTGGTGAGTCGCCCCACCCGCAACTGCTGGGGACGTTCGTCGCGCGCCACGTCAGGCGTCGGTGTCGACGACGTCGACCCGCACTCGGCGGCCGTCGGCGAGCGCCGTCACGAGCGTGCGCAGCGCCTTGGCGGTGCGTCCGGCGCGGCCGATGACGCGACCGAGGTCCTCGGGGTGCACGTGCACCTCGAGGACCTCGCCGCGTGCGCTCGCAGCGGAGACCACCTTCACCTCGTCGGGGTGATCGACGATGCCCTTCACGAGGTGTTCGAGCGCGGACTTGAGCAAGGCCCTACGCCTCGTCAGCCGCGGTCTCGTCGGCGGCGGGAGCCTCGGCCTCGGCCTCGGCGGGCGCCTCGACCTTGGCGGGCTTCTCGGCCTTGGGCTTGAGGACCGGCTTCTTCGCGTCGTCGGCGACGAAGGCCTGCTTCGCCTCGGCGTACTGGACGGTGGACTTCGCGTCCTTCTCGCCCTTGAAGGTGCCCCAGTCGCCCGTGAGCTTGAGGATGGCGCGCACCTGGTCGGTGGGCTGGGCGCCGACCGAGAGCCAGTACTGGGCGCGCTCCGAGTCGACCTCGATGAACGAGGGGTTCTCGGTGGGGTGGTACTTGCCGATCTCCTCGATCACGCGACCGTCGCGCTTGGTGCGCGAGTCGGCGACGACGATGCGGTAGTACGGCGCACGGATCTTGCCGAGACGCTTGAGACGGATCTTGACAGCCACGATTCTCCTGAATGTGTAGAAAGGTTGAACCGATCGCCTGGAGCGTGGGGTGCACACCCGGCGGAAGCTCGAAATGGGCGGACCACGGCCTGATAGAGGGTCGGGCGGCGGTCCAACCCCCTATTCTGCCAGATCGGGGCGGATGCCGCGAACCGAGGGCGCGACGCGAGAGCGGATGCCTCGAGCCGCGCCCTGCGGCGGCTCAGCGGAGTCCGGCCATCCAGGTCTCGATGCCGGCCGCGTCGATCGGCAGCGCGGCCGAGAGCACCTCTGCGCCCGACTCGGTGACGACGAGGTCGTCCTCCAGCCGCACGCCGAGTCCGCGCAGCTCGGGCGGCACGGTCTCGTCGAAGGCGTGGAAGTAGAGGCCGGGTTCGACGGTGAGCGCCATGCCCGGCCGCATCTTCGCGCCCTGGTAGGCGGCGTGGCTCGACGAGGAGCAGTCGTGCACGTCGATGCCGAGGTGGTGGCCGACGCCGCACACGATGAAGCGCCGGTGGTGCTGCCCCTCGGGCGCGAGCGCCTCGTCGACCGAGACGGGCAGCAGCCCCCAGTCGGCGAGCCCGCGGGCGAGCACCTCCATGCTCGCGGTGTGGAAGTCGGCCCAGTCGCGGCCGGGTCCGACGGCGGCGAGCCCCGCGCGGTGGGATGCCTCGACGAGGTCGTGCACCTCGCGCTGAACGGTGCTGAAGCGACCCGAGGCGGGCAGCGTGCGGGTGACGTCGGCCGTGTAGCCCGAACGGCGCTCGGCGCCGAGGTCGAGCAGCAGCAGCGCCTCGGGGTCGACCTCGCCCTCGGCGCGCACCCAGTGCAGGATCGGCGCGTGCGCACCCGAGCCCACGATCGAGGCGTAGCCGACGCCGGCGGCGAAGGTGCGGGCGTGCCGGTCGAAGGTGCCCTGCAGCCACCGTTCGCCGCCGAGCCCGACGGCGCGCGGGATCTCGAGCGCGGTCGCCGCGAAGCCGTCGACGGTGGTGTCGACGGCTCGCCGCAGCTCCGCGAGCTCCCAGGCATCCTTGATCATGCGCAGCTCGGAGAGCACCTGGGC
>JBDIAF010000360.1:0-2936 GCA_039812245.1 Agromyces sp.
TCGCCGACGGCGCCGCGCTCGCCGCGGCCGAGGCCTGGCGGCTCGACGAGGTGCGCATCGACGGCGACGCGCTGCGCTTGCAACTCGACGATGAGCGGCTCGTCGACGAGGCCGGCGCGGACGCCGCCGATGCGTCGCCGGCCGCGACCGAAGGCGCCGTCGAGCTGGTCCGTGCGGCGTCCGACGACGCGCAGAGCGCCACCGTGACGCTGCGCACCACCTGGCACGCTCCCTTCAGCACCGAGTTCCTGCCGGTCTCGGTGCCGATCGAGGTCACCGCGACCGCACGATCGGTCTTCCACTAGGCCGGGGACGGGGCGCGCATGACGGCCGCGAACCGCGTCCGAGTCGCGCAACCGCGTACGAGCCGCGCGTCATACGGCGCAGTGCGTCGAACCCGCCGCGACCGCCCCGCCGAGCTGATTGGATGGAACGCATGACCGTCGAGATCCCAGACCACCTCGAAGACATCCTCGTCGCACCCGTCTACGGCCACCTCGCCACGGTGCGCCCGAACGACGAGGTGCAGCTGAACCCCATGTGGTTCGAGTACGACGCCGACGAGCGAGTGATCCGCTTCACCCACACCACCAAGCGCGCGAAGTACCGCAACCTGCAGCAGAACCCCACCATGACGCTCTCGGCGCTGCACCCCGACTCCCCGTTCAGCTACGTCGAGGTGCGCGGCCGTCTCGTCGAGGTCGTGCCCGACCCCGAGGGCGCCTTCTACGTGAAGCTCGGGCAGCGCTACGGCCACCCCGACACCCAGACCCCGCCCGACAAGGCCGACCGCGTCGTGCTCGTCATGTCGGTCGACAAGGTCACCGGCAAGTAGCGAGCCGCGAGCGGGCATCCGCACGCCGGTGAAGGGCCGGGCGCATCGCGCCCGGCCCTTCTGCCAGAGTGGTTCCCATGTCGATCGCCCGCACGCCCGAACCGCCGTACACCGCCGTCATCTTCACCTCGCTCCGCACCGAGGGAGACCAGGGCTACGCCGTGATGTCGCGACGCATGGTCGAGCTGGCCGAGCAGCAGCCGGGGTTCCTGGGTGTCGAGTCCGCGCGCGACGGCCTCGGCATCACGGTCTCGTACTGGGCCGACGACGCCGCGGCGGCCGGGTGGAAGCGGGTGACCGAGCACGTGATCGCCCAGGAGCGCGGGCGCGCCGTCTGGTACGACGACTACCAGGTGCGGGTCGCGACGGTCACCCGCTCGTACGGGCCGCACGGCCCGCGCTGATCCCCGAGGCGCGGCTCAGGCATCCGGGCGTCGACGCGGCAGGTACCGCGGCACCCAGCGCAGCAGCATCGCGGCGCCGACGAGGCCGAGCACGCCCATCGTCGCGCTCGCCGCGGCGAGGGAGGCGAGCACCGTCATGCCCGAGATGACGAGCGGCGCGGTCGCCTGGCCGGTGTCGGCGATCGTGCGGTAGGCCGCCAGGAAGGCCGATGGGTGGCGCTTGGGCGCCAGGTCGGAGCCCAGGGTCATGAGCACCCCGCTCGAGAGTCCGTTCGCGATGCCGAACAGCACGGCGACGAAGGTGAACCAGGCCTCGTTGGCGGAGGCGTCGTGGGTGAACGCCAGGATCAGGTGGCCCGCCGAGAGGCCGACGAGCCCGGGGATCGCGCTCCAGAGCCGGCCGAAGCGGTCCATCACCTGCCCGCTCACGTAGAACAGGCAGAAGTCGATCGTCGCCGAGATGCCGATCACGATGGCGGCCGCCTCGGGCGCCATGCCGATCGACACGGCCCACAGCGGCAGGATGATCGTGCGGCTCGCGCGGATCGCCGCGAGCAGGCCGATGCCGGTGCCGATGCGCGCGAGCACTCCGCGGTGCTCGCCGATCGTGCGCAGCACGCCCTGCGGGGCCTCGCCGCCGCTGGCGGCGCGGCCCGTGCCGAAGACGCGCTCGGGGTCGGGCAGCAGCACGAGCACGACGATCACCGCGATGCAGGCGCCCACGAGCACCCAGAGGACGAGCTCCGAGCTGCCGGTGGCGGCGATGATCGCCGCGGCGACGAACGGTCCGACCGCCCACCCGCCGCGGAACACGCCGGCGAGGGTCGACAGCGCCCGCGCGCGCACCCGGACGGGCACGAAGGTGGTGAGGAACGCGTGCCTGGCCAGGCCGAACACCGCGGTCGAGAGCCCGAGCAGCAGCACGCCGACGGCGAGCGCCGCGACCGAGGGCAGCGCGACGGCGACGACCATGCCGATGATCGCGAGCATCGAGGCCCCGATCATGGCGTTGCGCTCGCCGATGCGGGCGACGAGCCAGCCTGCGGGCAGGTCGCCCAGCAGCTGGCCGATCATGAGCATGGCGGCGACGAGGCCGGCGAGCGCGATCGACGCACCGCGGTCGGTCGCGACCACGGGGATCACCGGGATGATCGCGCCCTCGCCCAGCGAGAAGAGCAGCGTCGGCAGGTAGGCCGGCAACACGATCGATCGCCACGAGAAGGCGGGCGTCGAATCGGTCATCGCCTCGACGCTACACCCGCCTCGGGCGCGGCTGAGACCGGGCGAGAGCGGATGCCTCGCCCGGGGCATCCTGTGCCGGGCGAACTCGGAGGGCCCGGTCGTGACGACCGGGCCCTCCGACGACCGGGGTGGGATCCGGTCAGTGCGCGCCCTTGGCGGGCGCAGCCTGGAAGGCGTGCTCGATCTCCTGCGTGAAGGTGTTGCCCGCGGCGTCCGTCGCGGTGACCCGCAGGTCGACCCAGCCGCCGCGATCGGGCACCGGCACGCTCGCGGTGTAGCCGCTGACCCAGGCCCGGCTCTTCACGAAGACGTCGCCGTCGCCCTCGACCGGGCCGGAGGGGGCGTCGGTCTTCGCGGCATGCAGGGCCAGCTCGACCCACTCGCCGCCGGCGCTGCGCGCCTCGAGCTTCGCCTCGGCGATGGCGCCCGCCGGCGCGGCGCCCGCGACGTGACCG
>JBDIAF010000361.1:0-2932 GCA_039812245.1 Agromyces sp.
TTCGAGGAATCCGGCTCGCTCGTGCCCGGCTCGCTCGCGCCCGGCTCGCTCGTGTCGGGCAGGGCGCCCGCGGTCGGCGACTTGCGGGTCCAGCCGACCTGCTCGCCGCGGTCGAAGAAGTGCCGGAAGCTGTAGATGAGGGGATGCCAGGCGTGCGGGTCGATGTGCTGCGTGCCGGGCACGTTCAGCTCGGGTAGGGCGTGCACGCGCACCACCTCGGTCTCGACCATGAAGTACCCGGGGTCGACGCCGGGCGTCATCCGCCGCACCTCGGCCTCGAACTGCAGGGGCGCCTCGCGCACCCGCGGCGGCGAGACCAGGTCGGACGACTGCGGGGTGAAGCCCGCGAGCTCGAACTTCTGCGGCTCGAAGCGGTACTGCCCTGCCTTCGCCTCGGGCACCGGATCGCGCCCCGTCACCGCCGAGAGCCGTTCGACCCCGCGCCACTGCCGCGCCGCCGGGAAGTTCACCGTCAGCTGCGGGCGCTCGAGCAGGTTCTGCGCCGACTGCCCGTCGGCCTCGAGCCCGAGCACCAGCATGCGCCCGAGCGCCCAATGGCTCGACGCCGGCGCGAGATTGGGCGTGCCGTCGGCGTTCTCGGTGACCACGAGGTAGACGGGGGTGCCCACGTAGAGCACGGTGGGCTCGATGACGAGATGCTCGTCGAGCGGCGCTTCGGCTGGCATGCCTCCACGCTACGCCCGGTGCCGTGCGTGTGACGGGTTCGGGGATTCACAGCTCATCCGACACTTCGACATAGCTGCATCACAGCTTCGGGGCGCACGCTGAGGAAGTCGGTGCACAACCGCCCCAGACCCCCCTTCGGGGCGATCCGGCGCGACGCCGCCGCGGCCATCTCCCTCCGGTCGCGGCAGCTCGGCCGGAGCCGACACCGCGGCGGACCGCACAGGGATGGCGGGAGCCCCGCGGAGGTGCCTCCGGGCCGGGTGATCGGGTTTCCCGGCCCCGGGGGCCGCCTCGCCTTCCGCGCCGGCTCGGCGTGCCCCTCAGCGCATGGAGTCGAGGATCGCGACGAGCTGCTCGTAGGTCGTCATCGGGTTGACGATCGCGAAGCGGGTGTTGGGGCGGCCGCCGTGCGAGCTCGGGGTGACGAAGGCGCGCTGCTCGTCGAGCAGCTTCGCCGACCACCGCTCGTAGTCGTCCATCGTCCAGCCCTCGCGCTCGAACACGACGACCGAGAGCTGCGGATCGCGCACGAGGCGCAGCTCGGGTCGGCGGCGGATCTCGTCGGCGATGCGCTGGGCGAGCTCGATCGAGTTGGTGATCGCCGCGCGGTAGGCGGCGGCGCCGTACGTCGCGAGCGAGAACCAGAACGGCAGGCCGCGCGGGCGCCTGGTGAGCTGCACGGCGTAGTCCGACGGGCTCCAGTCGGGCTTGCCCGTGAGGGTGTCGAGGTACTCGGCGTGCTGCGTGTGCGCGCGGCGGCCGACCTCGGGGTCGCGGTAGATCAGCGCGCACGCGTCGAACGGGGCGAACAGCCACTTGTGCGGGTCGACGATCACCGAGTCGGCGCGCTCGACGCCCGCGTAGCGCGCACGTGCCGCAGGCGAGAGCATGCCGGTGAGCCCGTACGCGCCGTCGATGTGCAGCCAGAAGTCGAACTCGTCCTTCAGCGCGGCGATCGAGGCGACGTCGTCGACGATGCCGAAGTTCGTCGAGCCGGTCGTCGCGATCACCGCGAACACGTCGTCGCCGTGCTCCTCGAGGGCCGCCCGCACGGCGGCGCCGCGGAGCATCCCGTCGTCGCCGGCCGGCACGAGCACGACGTCGACGTCCATGACCTTCGCGGCCGACTTGTTCGAGGAGTGCGCCTCGGAGGAGCAGACGAGCTTCCAGCGCGCGGGCATCTCGCGGCCCTCGGCGGTGCGCTTCTCGCGGGCGAGCTCGCGGGCGGCCACGAGCGCCGAGAGGTTGCCGATCGTGCCGCCCTGCACGAACACGCCGCCCGCGCCGGCGGGCAGGCCGAACTCGTTCGCGAGCCAGGCGAGCACCTCGTTCTCGGCGTGCACCGCACCCGAGCCCTCCATCCAGCTGCCGCCGTACAGGCTCGACGCCGACACCACGAGGTCGAACGCCATGGCCGCCTTCGTCGGGGCCGCCGGGATGAACGAGAGGTACTGCGGGTGATCGATGGTGATGCAGGCCGGCGCGAGCACGTGCTCGAAGATCGAGAGCGCGCGCGTCGCCCCGATGCCGCGCTCGTCGATGGTGCGACCCGCCAGGCGGCTCAGCTCGGCCTCGGTCTCGGGCTTGTCGAGCGGGGTGTCGACGGAGAGCAGCCGGCGGCGCGAGTAGTCGAGCACGAGGTCGACGATCGACTCGGTCTCGCCCGTGATCGCGTGCATGCGGGTCGGGTCGGGTCGGGCTGCGGCGTCCATGGGCGGTCCTCTCGAATGGCAGAGCAAGTTTCACCCCTGTGCGGCATCCACGCAACTTCTTCGCACGAAACCCGACCAGTGCACAATATTCGAGCGAAGCCATGGCGGATCTGCGAGATTCATGCGTCGCGCCGCAGCTTCGAGCGGATTCGCGCATGCGCGGGCGGGTCGTCGCCCTGATCCGAGCGGCGGGGGCCGGCGTCGGCGGCATGGCGCACACTGGAGACGTGACCGCCGACGCCGTGCTCGACTGGCGCGCGCCGCACCCGACCGAGCTGCACCAGACCGCCGGCGTGCTGCGCCGAGGTCCGGCCGACCCCTCGTACCGGCTCGCCGCCGACCGCTCCATCTGGCGCACGACCCGTATGCCCGCGGGCCCCGCGACGATGCGGCTCTCGCAGCGCGGCGCCGTCGAGTTCCGCTGCGAGGCGTGGGGTCCCGGCGCCGCCGAGGCCGTGGCGGCGGCGCTCGAGCTGCTCGGCGCGCGCGACGACACCCCGGCCTTCCAGCCCCTGCTGCCGCCCCTGGCCGAG
>JBDIAF010000362.1:0-2927 GCA_039812245.1 Agromyces sp.
GCGCGGCGATGACGTTCTCGCCGACGTGCAGCTTCGAGGCGGGGATGGTCACGGTCACCGGCCTGGCGCGGGCCGTGGTGCTCTGCGGAGCGGCGGTGGCGTAGCTGCCGAAGCCGATCGAGCCGGAGGCCGGCAGGTTGCGCCGGAGCGCCTCGCCGCCGTTGACGTACACGATCACACCGTCGTCGGCCCAGGTCTTCAGGGTGACGCCGTCGGCGGGCACCGCCGCGAGGTCGAACGATCGCGTGAAGTAGGTCGCGAGCGGCTTGGTCGTGAAGTCGTTCGGGATGCGGGTGGCGAGGGTGCCGGTGCCGATGCCGAAGCCGAGCGGTGCGGTGCCGGTGCGCCACGCGTTGTCGCCGTCGCGCCAGTCGGACGCCGGCGCCGAGGCGCCGCGGTAGTAGGACCAGCCCGTGCTCCCGAAGGGGACGAGCGTGGTGGTGCCGTCGCTCGGGGCGGCAGCGGCCGCCGTGATCGGGGCGATCGCCAGCGCCGAGGCGATGACGGCGCCGAGGAGGACGCGGGTGCGGGTGCGGGTGGGGGCGGTGGTGGGCCGTGCGGCCCGTTCAGGGGTTCGTACGTAGGGGGCGTGTCGCAAAGAAAAACTCAACTATCTCGATCTGGTAACGAACAGCGCATCACTGTACGTGAGGCTTCCGAGGCATCCAAATCGCGGTGGACGCCCGTCCTGGGAATAGGCTGTGGTCACCACGAACGTCCCTCGGTTCGCCGTGAAGGGGGAGTGCAGTGCTCGAAGACGTCTATCGCAGCATCGCGCGCAGGTGGGTGGTGTTCGTCGCGACCGCCCTCGTCATCGTGGTCGCCGCAACCGTCATCGGCGTGATGTGGCCCGACCGGTACAGCGCGACCGCCTCGGTCACCGTGCAGGCGATCCCGAGCGTCGCCGAGAGCGACCCCGACGTCAACATGGAGACGCAGCGACTGATCGCGAGGTCGACGGAGGTGCTCGAGCTCGCGGTGGACGAGCTCGAGGGGGCATCCGTGCCGGAACTTCGGCGCGACCTCGAGGTGACCGTCCCGCGCGGCTCGCAGGTGCTCGAGTTCCGCGTGTCGACCGGCGACCCGATGCGCTCGGCCGAGGTCGCGAACGCCGTCGCCCAGGCGTACCTCAGCCACCGCGCCGCCGAGGCCGAACGGCGCATCTCCGAGGCATCCGACGCCCTCGCCTCGACCGCCGCCGACCTGAGCGCGCAGGTCGCGGCGCTCGACCCCGAGAGCCCGCTCCGCGAGTCGCTCGAGGGGCAGATCCGCGCGCTCGACTCCCAGCGCGCGGTGCTGGTCGCCACGTCGATCGACGCGGGGTCGCTCATCGACCCGGCCGCCGAGCCCGACGACACGGACACGCCGAGCCTCTACGTGTTCGTCGCCGCCGGCGTGTTCCTCGGCCTGCTCGTCGGGGCGTTCACGGCGCTCATCTGGGATCGCATCGCCGTCGCGCGCCGTGCGCGGTCCGGCGGCCGCGACGGGCCCGATCCCGGCTCCGACGACGGCGACGGCCCGGATGCGGGCGGCGCTCCCGGCGAGGGCGCCGACGCGGCCGGCGGCGTCACCGCGGGGTGACGCTGCCCCAGAGCTCCTCGACGATCTGCACGGTCGAGCGGATGTGCTGCGCGGTCGAGGCGCCGAACACCACCGAGCGGATCTGCGGCCGCTCGCTCACCCACTCGAGCGCCTCGCGCGGCGGGATCGCGCCGGAGGCGAAGACCGACATCGCGACCGGCTGGAAGGTCCGCGTCGCGAGGACATCGTCGTAGCTGCCCGTGCCGCCCGAGACCCGGAAGGCGAGCTTGTTCATGTTCGAGCACACGATGGGGTCGTCGACGCCGGCGCGCTCCAGCGCATCGAGCGCCATCGGCAGGTTCATCGTGATGAAGCCGGGCTCCGCCCCGTAGCGCGAGCGCACGTGCTCGGCGAAGATCGAGAACGCCGCGTCGAAGCGCAGGCCGAGCAGGAGGTCGACCACGACGTTCTGCAGGAACACCACCGGCGTCGCCAGGCCGTCGAACATCTTCATCTCGGCGTCGACGAGCAGCGTGATGAGCCCCTCGACGTCCTTGCCCGCGAGCGCCCGGCCGCCGCGCAGCGCGGCGCTCAGCATGCCGTGCTCCGGCAGGAAGCTCCGCACGGCGCCGAGCATGCCGAGCTCGGTGACGGCGTTGGCGTACTTGTGCGCGTACGGCATGCACGGGAGGAAGACGAAGTCCCGGTAGCGCTCGGGGTGCCGGCGCACGTGGTCGCAGATCTCGCCGATCCGCTCGTGGGTCGTGCACATGAACGAGCGCACGCCCGCATCGAGCGCGGCGTCGACGACCTCGATGATCGCCGCCGCGTCCTGGAAGCGGACGGCGCTCGCGTGCGCCCGCTCCTCCGACATGTGGTTGACCCCGAAGAACTGGTTGTCTCCCAGCAGGAGCCGGTCGAGCGTCATCGTGCGGCCCTCCTCGTCCTGCCCCATCGATTCCGCTCGCGGTGCTCGTCGGGGATGCTCACCGGCCCGGTCCGGGTCGGCTCGAGGGTGAAGCGCTCGATCGTGCGGTCCGTCGCCGTCGCGCTCGCGAAGTCGTTGACGGGGGCGAGCTCGCCGCCCGCCTTCGCCGCGGCGACGCGGCGCACGAAGTGGTCGATCTGGGCGCTGTACTCCTCGCCGCGCAGGTAGTACCAGACCGGTGCGGTCAGCGTGGTCGTGTTGACCGCGTTCCATCCCGTGCGGTACCCGGCGGGCGGGCTGGTCGTGTCCCTGAGGTAGAGCTCGAGGCTCTGGCGGTCGGCGATGACCTTGCCGTGCTCGGCCCAGACCGTCATCTTGGTCGACATCTTGCGGTACGACTCGTCCGACCAGTTCACCGAGAGCTGGGCGCTGGTTCCGCCCGCGTAGCTCAGGGTGCCGTACACCTCGTCGTCGGTCT
>JBDIAF010000363.1:0-2914 GCA_039812245.1 Agromyces sp.
TGGAAGCGCTTCTCGGCCGGCAACTGCAGCGCCTCGACCGCGGCAGCGTGGAGGGCGTCGGAGACCTCGGCGATGCGCGGGCGGAGGGCGGCGGCGTGACCGTAGACGACGAGCTGTGCCATGCGCCCATTATGCCGTCGGCCACCGCATGGTCGCCGCACGTGACGAAGCCGTTCGCGTCGCCGGGCTACAGTGACCGAATGGACATCCGCATCGCTGCGTACGGCGTCATCATCCGTGGTGACGAGATCCTGCTCTCGCACTGGAACGAGCACGGCCGTTCGGGATGGACGCTGCCCGGCGGCGGCATCGAGGGCGCGGAGCATCCGCTCGAAGCGGTCGTCCGGGAGATCCGCGAGGAGACGGGATACGACGCCGAGGTCGACCGCCTGCTCGGCATCGACACGATGGTCATCCCCGCCGAGAAGCGCCACACGGCGAACGCGCCGCTCTACGCGATGCGGGTGATCTACCGGGCGCACGTCACGGGCGGCGAACTCCGCAACGAGGTCGGCGGCTCGAGCGATGAGGCGCGGTGGGTGCGGCTCGACGAGGTGTCGACGCTGAAGCGCGTGAGCCTGCTCGACCTCGCGCTCCGCCTCGAGTCCGAGGAGCCCGCCGACGGCGCGGTGCGCTGACGCGGCGGTGTGCAGACACGCGGTGCACCTGACGCCGCAGTCCGCCGACGGTAGCCGGCCACGCGCTGCTCAGGAACGCGGGAGCTGTTCAGGACGGATTCCCCCGAAGCGTCCTGAACAGCTTCCGCGTTCCTGAGTCCCGCGCGGCCGGCCGGTGCGCAGCAGGGGGACGACGTCGCCGCGAAGGCGGCGACGCCGTCCGGTGCTGCTGGATTCGTTGACATGTCGATCACCGCGCGGCGACGCTGAGGACGATACGGGCGAACTCGCGGTCGCGCAGTTCGGTCGCGTGGTGCTCGGTCAGGCGGTGCGCGGCGACCGCTTCGCTCGTGCGGCGCTCGTCGTGACGACGGCTCCACTCGAGCAGGGCGTGGCCGAGACGCGCCGCGAGGCGTTCGCGCAGCAGTCGCGCGCCGGTGCGCACGTCGCTGCGATCGATGGTGGTGAGGGTCGTGGTTTGCACGGGATTCCTTCGGTTGGAGGGGTGCCCGACACCGGTCGGCGCCGGGCGGTCGACGCGCGGGCGCGCGCCGAGTCGAAGCGAGCGATGGATGCCTCGAGGCATCCATCGACTCGAGAACCCGGGTGAGATCCCGGGGAGGTGCCGCGGTGGGCGGCATCCGCGGCTCAGCTCGAATGGAGCGAGGCGGAGTGGCGGTGCCCGGCATCGGGAAGACGCGGGGCGGACCGGCGAGGCTGGTCGGCGGCGACCACGACCGGAACGAGCCGGTGGGCGCTCAGCGCTGGATCAGCAGGCGGTGAAGAATGCCGTGCGCGATGCGCCGAGGAAGGTGTGGCCGGCGGGCGACTGGAACAGCTGCTTCATCATCGGTCATCACTCCTTTCGAACTCGGCTACAGCGAACGGTTCAAGAACATAGCGCCGATCTCGAGTCGCGCGCAAGGGGAATCGGAGCAATTCCCCTGATTTTCTTCGAATCGGCCGGAATCGGACCTGAATCCGGCCGGAATCGGACCCGCCCCGGGCCGAATCCGAGAACCGGGCCGCGAGCCGGAGACGACGATGGCCCCGCCGGTCGGCGGGGCCATCGTCGTGATGCGAAGCGTCAGGACGCCGTGGGTTCTGCGGGCTCGTCGTCGGCGACCCAGAGCTCGTCGTCGGCGCGGAACGTCTGCCACACCGCGTACGCGATGCCGGCTGCGACCGCCACGCCGGCGCCGATCGCGAGGATCGTGCCGAAGCCGGGGCCCTTCTTCTCCTCGACGACGACGGCACGCGGGTTGACGCGCTCGAGGGCGCGACGGACACGGGTGTCGTTGGCGATGTCGCCGATCGAGAGCACCGAGCCGAAGAGGTTGCCGAGCGTGCGCTCGGCGCCCTGCCCTGCGGCGCGCGCCACGATGCGGGCCTGGTCGACGCCGGGGCGGACGTAGGCGTTGTACCCCTCGCGCACCCGCGGGACGACCTCTTCACGCGTGACGTGGCCGAGCTGCTTGCTGGCCTCGCGCGCGACGGCGTTCGCGTGCTCGAGCACGATCTGCTGGTTCCCCCACAGGTCCTCCGCACTCGCGCGCAGCCGCTTGAGTTCCTTCCGGCGCTTGCGTGACAGGCTCATGTCGACCTCCATCGTTGTGCAGCGAACTCCTCCATCTTGCCACCGAACCGGCTGGAAACGGGGTGAGAGTCGCAATCATGCTCGCCGAATGCCTTCTGGCGCATGCGAGAATGGTCGACATGGCTCTCCCCACCGCTGTCGCGACGATCCAGACCAACCACGGCTCGATCAAGGTCGACCTCTACGGCAACCACGCGCCCAAGACGGTGCGCAACTTCGTCGGCCTCGCCACGGGTGAGCAGGAGTGGACGCACCCGGCCAGCGGCGAGAAGCAGACCGGCGTGCCGCTCTACGACGGCGTGATCTTCCACCGCGTCATCCCCGACTTCATGATCCAGGGCGGCGACCCGCTCGGGCAGGGCATCGGCGGCCCCGGCTACCAGTTCGACGACGAGATCAACCCCGAGCTCGACTTCACCGAGCCCTACGTGCTCGCCATGGCCAACGCCGGCCGCGACCGCATCACCGGCGGCGGCACGAACGGCTCGCAGTTCTTCATCACGGTCGCGCCGACCACCTGGCTGCAGGGCAAGCACACCATCTTCGGCAAGGTCAACGACGCCGACAGCCAGGCGATCGTCGAGAAGCTCGCCGCGGTGCCCACCGACGGTCGCGACAAGCCGCTCGACGACGTCGTGATCGAGTCGATCTCGATCGAGCAGCTCTGAGCCGCGGCTCAGAGCCGCTGCGCTTCCGAGTC
>JBDIAF010000364.1:0-2886 GCA_039812245.1 Agromyces sp.
GGATGCGCCGTCCGGTAGCTCTCCTTGAGGCGCTCGGCCGAGACGTGGGTGTAGATCTGCGTGGTGCCGAGGCTCGCGTGCCCGAGGAACTCCTGCACGGCGCGCAGGTCGGCGCCGCCGTCGAGCAGGTGCGTCGCCGCGGTATGCCGGAACGCGTGCGGCCCGGCCGGCCCCGAGCCGGGGGCCTCGCCCAGCAAGGCGCTGGCGACGCGGTAGACGGCGCGCTGGCTCATGCGGGCGCCGCGGGCGCCGAGGAACACGGCGGTGACCGCCCCCCGAGCCGTCGCCCCACGGCCGCGGGCCGCGGCGCCGTCGGCGCGGGCGAGGAGCTGCGGGCGTCCCACCCCGAGATAGCGCTCGAGCGCCTTCGCCGCAGGCGCGCCGTAGGGCACCACCCGCTCCTTCGCACCCTTGCCGAGCGCGCGCAGGGTGCGGTTCGACCGGTCGAGGTCGTCGAGGTCGAGCCCGACCAGCTCGGAGACGCGCAGCGCGGTGGCGTAGAGCACCTCGACGATGGCGTGGTCGCGCAGGGCGACGGGATCGTCGCCCGCGGCCCGCGATTCGGCCGAGGCGAGCAGGGCGTCTGCAGCATCGCGACTGAGCACGCGCGGCAGCGCGCGTCTCGGCTTGGGCGCCCGCAGGCGCGCCCCGGAGTCGCCCGCGATGCGGCCCGTCGCGGCGAGCCAGGCGATGAACCCTCTGGCGGACGAGGCGCGCCTCGCGATGGTGGCCCGCGCGAGCCCCCGCTCGGTCGCCTCCCAGAGCCAGTCGCGCAGCAGGGCGAGGTCGAGCCCGCCGCGGTCGTCGACGCCGTGCCGTGCGGCGAAGCGCACCAGGTCGCCGAGATCGGCGGCGTATGCGCCGACGGTGTTGGGCGAGTATCGGCGTTCGTCGCGCACATGCGCGAGGTAGTCGTCGACGTCGCGCTCGATCTCGCCCGGCCCCGCCGGAGTTCGGCCGGTCACGCGGGCCCCGGCGGTTTGCGCGAGAAGCGTTCGAGCCGCTCGGCGGGCGCCAGGGCCTCGAGCGCCGACAGGTAGCCGCGATCGAAGCGCGACACGAGCGGGGCGGGGGCGACCGGTGCGACCGAGACGACGTGTCCGTCGTCGAAGAACTGCACGAGCGAGAGGGCGCGCCCGCCGTCGACGCCCCAGAGCTCACCGCGCGGCGCCGTCACGTCGATCGTGTACGACGACGCCCCGGCGACGTGCACGGGCACGCCCGCGAACGAACCGTTCGTGGCGTAGTGCAGGTGGCCGCCGAGGATGAGGCGCACGTCGCCGCCCCGGAGCACGTCGGCCAGGAGCTCCTGGCCCTGCAGCTCGAGCACGTCCATCAGTGCGACGGGCGTGGCGATCGGCGCATGGTGCATCGCGAGCACCGTGCCCAGCGGCGCCGGCTCTTCGAGCACCGCGGCGAGCCACGCCGCCCCGGCCTCGTCGACCGCTCCGTGATGCCAGCCGGGCACCGAGCAGTCGAAGGCGACGACCCGAAGCCCGTCGAGGTCGACGACCCGATGCACGGGCTCGGGCGCATCGGGCTCGTCGAGGAGCCCCTGCCGGAACGGCCCGCGCTCGTCGTGATTGCCCATGACCCAGACGAGCTCGGCGCCGCTCTGCCGGGCGAGCGGCTCGAGCAGGCGCCGGGCGATGCGGTAGGCATCGGGCTCGCCGAGATCGGCGATGTCACCGGTGACGACGATGGCGTCGAGCGCGTCGCCGAGGCGGGCGAGCTGGGCGGCGGCCTGCTCGAGCGCCGCGACCGTGTCGACCGCACCGCCGAGCGGCGCCCCGCCGGCGAGCAGGTGCGTGTCGCTCAGGTGCGCGATCGTCGTGCGCGGCGCCGGATACCGGCCGAGCTGCATCGGTGCCTCCCCCATGCGGCTCAGCCTACGGCGGCCCGCCGACACCCTTCGTCACCGGCACGGCGCGCCAGTCGTCGCCGCTTCGACGTGCGCCGCCGAGCGCCTCGAGGGTGCCGAGCACCCCGAGCGCGCGCGACGGCTCGACGCCGGCGAGTCTCGCGATCTCGGAGATCGACCGGAACCGCCGGGTGCTCATCGCGTCGAGCACCCTGCGCGCGTCGGGCAGCCGGTCGAGCAGGGCCGCCGCGGCGCCCGGCGCGCCCGAAGGGGTCTGGAGCGACGCACCACCCGCGGCACGCGCCGGTTGGACCGCCCGCAGCTCGTCGGGGTCGTCCCACAGCGCGGCGGCGCCGATCGCGCCGGCGAGCTCGGCCATCTCGGCCGCGTCGGTGACGCAGATCGCGTCGGTCTCGCGGAGCAGCCGGTGGCACCCCGCCGACGCGGGACTCGTGACCGGACCGGGCACGGCCCCGAGCGGCCGCCCGAGTTCGGACGCATGCCGCGCCGTGTTGAGCGACCCCGAGCGGCGACCCGCCTCGACCACGACCACGGCGGCGGAGGTGGCGGCGATGAGCCGGTTCCGCGTGAGGAACCGCCACTTGGTCGGCGCTTCGCCGCACGGCAGCTCGGAGACGACGGCGCCCCGTGCCACGATCTCGGTCAGCAGCGTGTCGTGGCCGAGCGGGTAGAACCGGTCGACACCGCCCGCGAGGAAGGCGACGGTCGCCCCGTCGCTGCGCAGCGCCGAGCGGTGCGCGGCGCCGTCGATGCCGTAGGCGCCGCCCGAGACGATCGTGAAGCCGCGGTCGGCGAGCCCCGCTGCGGCCTCGATCGCGATCTGCTGGCCGTACGAGGTGGCCGCCCGTGCCCCCACGAGCGCGATCGAGCGGGCACCGTCGGCGACGAGTGCCGGGTCGCCGCGCACCCACAGCGCGAGCGGCGCGTGCGGCCCGAGATCGTCGAGCATGCGCGGCCAGTGCGCATCGCCGGGCACGACGAGGGCGACCCCCAGACGAGCCGCC
>JBDIAF010000365.1:0-2883 GCA_039812245.1 Agromyces sp.
CCGTCTCGGTGGCCGAGGTTGTCACCGGTGTCGACGACGAGGTCGGGCTGCAGGGCGGCGAGCTCGCGCACCCAAGCCTGCTTGTCGCGTTGCCACGGCGCCATGTGCAGGTCGCTCAGGTGCAGCACCCGGATCGGCTTCGAGCCGGCCGGGAGCACCGGCACCTCGGCTGTGCGAAGCGTGAAGCCCGTGCGCTCGACGAGCGTGCCGTAGGCGAGTGCGGCAGCGCCCGCCGCGCCGGTCGCGAGTGCGATCCGCGCGGCGGGCGCCAGACGGGAGCGGCTCAACCGTCGTTCCCGTTGCCGTCGCCTCCGCCGGCGCCGAGCTTGCCGATGACGATCGTCACGGTGTCGCCCTGCTTCGCCGACGCGTCCGCCCCGGGGTTCTGGCTGAGTACCAGGCCGACCTTCGAGGGGTCGGTCGTCTCCTGGTTCTGCTTCTGCACCTTGTAGCCGGCGTTCTTGAGGGCGTTCTCGGCCTGATCGGCCTGCATGCCCACGACGTTCGGCACGGCCTTCATCGAGCCGTTGCTCGTGAAGATGCGGATCGTGGTGCCCTTGCCCGCCTGGCCAGACGGATCGGTGCCCGTGACCTGACCGGCCGGCAGGTTGGAGTCCTGCTGTCCGCCGTCCTCGGCGAGGAAGCCGGCTGCCTCGATCGCCTGTTTGGCCTCATCGAAGCTGAGGCCCGTCACCTGCGGGATGTCGACGAGCACCTGACGGAACGCCGAGGCGTCTGGCTCGGGGAACTCGTCGCCGCCGTACTTGTTGTCGGCGAACTCCATGATCTGGCTCCACATGCGGTGACGCGCGGTGGCCGCGGCGCCGCTCTCGAAGCTGATCTGACGCAGGTTGGCGTGGCCGGTGGCGTTGCCGACCCAGGTCACGGTGGCGACGCGCGTCGAGGCGCCGTTCATCCAGGTGCCCTCGTTGTTGTCGGTGGTACCGGTCTTGCCGATGTGCGGCACGCCCGTGTACGTGTTCGAGGCGGATGCCGTGCCGCTGAAGGTCTGCTGCATGGCGTAGGCCATCCCGTGCGCGACCTCGGGCGTCGTCGACTGCCAGCACTCGGGCGCCGGCGGCGCGAGCTCGGTGCCGTCGGCCTGGACGATCTTCGTGATCGCGACCGGCTTGCACGTCATGCCGTTGTTGGCGATGCCGGCGTAGGCCTCGACCATCGAGAGCGGCGAGACCTCTTCGGTGCCGAGGATCGCGCTGGGGCCGAACACGGCGTCGGGATTGACCTTGCGCGTGCCGTCCTCGTTGTAGAGAGCCTCGCCGGTGTCTTTGTCGTAGGCGAACTTCTGACCGAGCTCGAGCCCGTCGGCGCGCTTGACGCCGAACGACTGGGCGAAGTCCTTGATCTTGCACAGGTCGAGCTGCTGCCCCATGGCGATGAAGGCGGTGTTGACCGAGTACTTCGTGGCGTCGACGGCGTTGTTCGCGTTCGTCGAGTCGTCGTTCTTGGGGTCGTAGCTGCCGCTCCAGCCGCCGTAGCAGGCCGCCGGGAACGAGGTGAAGGTGCGCCGGCTGCCGTTGAAGGTCTCGCGCAGCGAGTGCCCCTCGTTCAGCCACTCGCCGAGCGTGAAGACCTTGAACGTCGAACCGGGCTGGAAGCCCGAGGAGCCGCCGTAGTCGAAGTCGGTGCTGTAGTTGATGGCCGAGTACTCGGGGCTCGACGCGAGCACGTCGGGATCCTGCGAGTAGCGCTTGTTCTGCGTCATCGCGAGTACCTTCCCGGTGCCGACCTCGACGCTCACGGCGACCGAGCCCACGTCGAACTCGGGGTCGGTCAGCGGCACGTTCTCGTTCATGGCCTGCTCGGCCACGGCCTGCAGCTCCATGTCGAGGGTCGTGTAGATCTGCAGGCCGCCCTGCCGCAGCAGCTTGGTGCCCTCGTTGACGTCGGGCGTCGCCGGGTCGTCGTAGGCGTGCTGGACGACGTTCACGACGTAGTCGCAGAAGTACGCCGCATTGCCGGGCGCCGACTGGCAGCCGGTGCTCGGCGGGGTGATCACGGGGGCGATCGGCGTCGCGATGGCGGCGTCGTGCTCCTCCTGGGTGATCTTCTTGTACTCGAGCATGCGGTCGAGGATGTAGTCGCGACGCTCCTTGTTGGCCGCGTACGGCGTCGGCTCGCCCTTGTCGTTGACGCTCGCGGCGCCGTTCTCCTCGCTGTCGGGGCGGTCCAGGCGGAACTTCTCGGGGTTGTTCGTGATCGCGATCAGGCTCGCGGCCTCGGGCAGGGTCAGGTCGGCGGCGTGCTTGCCACCGTAGTAGTACTGCGCGGCCGACTCGACGCCGTAGACGCGCCCGCCGAACGAGGCGATGTTGAGGTAGCCCCGGAGGATCTCGTCCTTCGGGGTCTTCTTCTCCAGCGCGATCGCGTAGCGGATCTCCTTCAGCTTGCGCTCGGGGGTCGTCTCGATGGCCGACTCGACCGCCTCTTCGCGCTCCTCCTCGGTGGTGGCCTCGCGCACCGCGTTGTTCACGAGCACGTTCTTCACGTACTGCTGGGTGATCGAGGAACCGCCCTGGGTGGCGCCGCCGATGACGTACTCGTTGAGCGCCGCGCGCACGGTGCCCTGGATGTCGACGCCGCCGTGCTCGTAGAACCGCGGGTCCTCACCGGCGACCGCGGCGTCCTTCAGGTACTGGCTGATCTGCTCCCACGCGACCTCTTCGCGGTTGTCGTCGAAGAAGGTCGCGAGGTGCACGGGCGAGCCGTCGGGGTTGGTCGCGTAGATGTCGGACTTCTGCGACAGCGGCTGGACCTCGAGGTACCCGGGCAGGTTCTCGAACATGCTGATGCTGTTGTTCGCGGCCATGCCGGTGACGGCGAGGGCCGGGGTCACGGCGGCCGTGACCAGCACACCGGCGAGCG
>JBDIAF010000366.1:0-2866 GCA_039812245.1 Agromyces sp.
CCGGCAGCTACACGCTGAGCTACACCGCGGCGGCCGGGCCGAGCGAGATCTGGGTGCCGTCGTCGACGTACGCGACCGCCCCGAAGATCACCGCGACCGGCGGCAAGGCGCACTACGACGCGAAGAAGCAGACGCTACGCATCACGGCGAAGCCCGGGGCGGCGGTAGAGGTGACGATCGGGCGCTGAGTGCCGGCGCCTGTGGAGAACCGGGAGCCGGTCCCGGTCATTCGTTAGCCTCCTCGTCAGGAGGGCGGGATGACTGAACCTGAGCGCGCGCCGCGTCCACAGCGGTTCGGCGACTACATCGTCTACGTCGACGAAAGCGGTGACCACAATCTGGTGGATTTCGATCCGCAGTACCCGGTCTTCGTGCTGGCGTTCTGCATCTTCCCGGTTCGCGAATACACCGAGCAGATCGTGCCCCGGGCTCTCCGGCTGAAGTTCTCGACATTCGGCCATGACATGGTGGTGCTGCACGAACGCGAGATCCGACAATCGAAGCCCCCGTTCGATGTGCTGCTGAATGCCAGCGTTCGTGAGCGGTTCCTCGGTGAACTCGATGGCATTATCGCGGATTCGCGGTTCGGCATCGTCGCGTGTGTCATCCGGAAGGAGTTGTTCCGCCTAAGACGTGGTGCGGACGTCAATCCGTACGAAGTCGCGCTCGAATTCGGGCTGGAACGGGTCTTCCTCCAGCTCCAACAGCGAGGCCAGGTCGGGCGTCGAACCCAGATTGTCTTCGAGGGTCGTGGCCGGAAGGAGGACGCCGAACTCGAGCTGCAGTTCCGCCGCATCATGCAGACGACGAAGATGCGAGGGATGGCAGAGACGCTCGACTTCCTCTGCGTAAGCAAGCTGGCCAATAGCACGGGCTTGCAGATCGCTGACATGGTCGCTCGTCCGATCGGCATTCATACGTTGAGGCCGGATCAGGGCAATCATGCCTGGGATGTGCTCGAACGAAAGCTCGTGCGCTCGAAATCCGGGCAGATCGAAGGCTACGGGTTGAAGGTCTATCCCTAGCGCGGGCAAGCGAAAGGCCTCCGGGCATTCCCGAAGGCCGAACGCCGACCGGGCATTCCCAGTCCACTTGGGTCAACAGTAGACCACGAGGTCCTATTTCCGAATCAGGATCGATGGGGTGTGGAGAGCAGGGGTGGTGCTCCCTGGCCGCGGGGTTCACCGCGCCAGCGCCACTCCCAGCGACGCGAGCACCCCGAACACGGTGCCCCAGAGCACGATCGACACGATCTGCCAGGCGATCACGGCGTTGCGGTTCGCGCCGAACGAGACCATGGCCGCCGAGGTGAACTGGCTGGGCAGGATGATCGGGCCGATGAGGCTCACGCCTGCGACGCCGTACTTGTCGAAGGCGCGGCGCACCTTCTCGCGGCGCGGCGAAGACGGCACCGAGGCGGGCGCGCCGTCGGGCGAGACCGCGGCCGCAGACGCAGCGGCGCGCCCCGCCACCACCTTCGCCCGCACCCCGTGCGCCGTGAACACGAAGACGAGCATCGAGATCACGTTGCCGATCACGGCCGCGCCGATCGCGATGGGGGCCGGCAGCCCGATCAGCACGCCGATGACGGCGCCGAAGTACGCGTCGACGAAGGGCACGGCAGCGGCGATCATCACGCCGAGCCACTGCAGGAACGAGGGGAACGAGGTGGCGAAGTCCTGAAGTGCGTCGGTCACGAGGCATCCGTTCTGTTGAAGTGGAGGGGAGACGCTTCAAGCCTCGGCGAGCCCGCGATGAACCGGCAGTGCCGCGATGTCAGGCGTTCGCGTGCGATTCCGCGGGCCCGACCGTGACAAATGTCACTGGCCTAGGCTCGGACGCATGCCCGCCGAATCCGCCACCAGCGCGCCTGCGACGCCCGCCCGCAGCGTGCGGACGACGTGGTTGTACACGCTCGGCTCGATCATCTTCTTCTACGGGTTCCTCGACCTGATCGTCGTGCTCACGCTGTTCGAGACGGGTCTGGAGACGGTTCGCACCCCCACCGGCGGGGTGGCCGCGCCGGCCACGCTCGCGCTCATCGTGCTGGTGATCGTCTCATCGGCGACGCAGCTGGCGTACTGCCGGTTCCTGCGGGTGGGGCGCGGCGGTGGACTGCCGAACCCCTGGTGGACGGTCGCCCTCGTCGCGCCCGCCGCAGCCGCCTGGCTGCTCGGCCTCGTCACGCCAGACGGCTCGATCCCCGACGACCCGCTCGCCCCTGCCGTGCCGCTGTGGGCCGCGACGACCCTCGTCGCCGCACTGCTGCCGAAGTCGCCGAGGCGGCTCGTGCTGCTCGCCGGCCTCATCGTCCTGATCGCGCATCCCGTGCTCGCCGCGAAGCTGGCCGGCGAGCCGCTCGAGCTGGGCGAGGCGTCCACCGTGTGGATGATCGGCCTCTTCTCGGCCATGCTGCCCGTCATGCTGCTCACGAGTCTGTGGTGGTGGGAGGTCGTCGTACAGCTCGACCGCAACCGTCGCACCGCCGCCGAGCTCGCCGTCACGCAGGAGCGGCTGCGCTTCGCCTCCGACCTGCACGACATCCAGGGCCATCACCTGCAGGTCATCTCGCTCAAGTCCGAGCTCGCCGAGCGCCTGCTCGAGCGCGACCCGGCCGCCGCGCGCGAGCTCGTGCACGAGACCCGCATGATCGCGAAGGAGGCGCTCGAGGAGACCCGCTCGCTCGTCGCCGGGTACCGGCAGGTCGACTTCGACGACGAGCTCGAGAACGCCCGCGAGGTGCTCACCGCCTCGGGCGCCGAGTGCGAGCTGCGGCTGGGTGCGCTGCCCGCGGATGCCTCGGTGCAGCGCGCGCTCGCGTCGGTCGTGCGCGAGGCGACCACGAACATCCTGCGCCACAGCACGG
>JBDIAF010000367.1:0-2864 GCA_039812245.1 Agromyces sp.
CGTGAACTCGAGCCGCGAGGCATCCGAGATCTCGAGCGCCCCGCCCGAGGCGCCGCACTCGGCGCCGCCGCACGCGAGCACCGCGCCGTCCTCGAGCGCGATCGTGCCCGCGTAGGTGTCGCCGCGCAGCTCGGCGCGGCCGTCGCCGCGCAGCACGAGTCGCTCGGGCGAGCCGCCGAGGTCGGCGTCGATCACCGCGCCGTTCGTCAGGGAGACGATCGACACGGCGAGCGGGGCCTGGGCGAAGCCGAGCGAGTGACCCGCCGCGACGGTGAGGTCGGCGGCGACGTGCACGAGGTGCTCCCCGGCGGCGTGCACGAGCTCGAGGTCGGTGCCGAAGGTCGTCGGAGCCTGCACGGTCAGGAAGTTCGTGTTGACCGGGTCGCCGTCGACCGAGTACCCGCCGCCCTCGAAGCGCACGTTCGAGAACACGGTGCCGAACAGGTCGTTCGTCGTCGCCAGCACCGCGGGGCCGACGGGGAAGACGAGGCGGTCGCCGTCGCCGGGAGCGCCGCCGGCGCAGCCCGACCAGTTCGCGGGGGAGGACCACATGGCGTCGGCCGCGGCGCCGGTCCAGGTGCAGTCGAGGTCGAAGGCGTTCGCGGGCGGGGCGGCGAAGGCCGCTGCGAGGATGAGGGCGGATGCCGGCGCGGCCACGAGGGCAGCGCGGACAGGCGTCGTTCGAGTCATGGCCCCGACGGTAGAAGCGGCGGATGCCCCGGGGCAGCGGGGGATTCCACGGAACCGGCATCCGGCACCGGGGGATTCCACGGAATGCGGCGCGGCCCTAGTCTTGGGGGCAGATCCGCGAGGGGCCCGGCGGATCGGCGACTCGGGGGCCGACGGAGGCCGGAATCGGGAGGGTGCATGCGGTCGACCACGGTGCTCGTCCCCGGAGAGCGCGAGGCGCTCGCCGCGCCCGGCTTCGACCGGCTCGCGCTCGGGCCCGTCGGGCGCGAGCTCGCCGACTCCGCGGACCCGGCCGCCCTGGTGCGGCTCGCGCGGTACGAGCAGTTCGCCGGCCGCGAGACCGAGGCCGACGCCCGCCTCTCGGCCCTGATCGCCGACCCGGCCACGCCCGAGCCCGTCCGCCGCGAGGCCGACTCGCTGCGCAGGCTCGGCATCGCCTTCGAGCCGGCCTTCGATCCCGGATTCGGCGCGGCGGACTGGGCTGCGGCCCCGCCGCCGGCCGAGCGCGACGGGGTCGGCGTGCGCCTGCTCGTCGCTATCGCCTTCGCGAGGCTCGTCGCCGACGGCCGCGAGCCCGAGGGCGGCTGGCCCGAGACGCACGAACCGGCCGACTGGGAGACCCAGCACGCCCTCGTGGCCGACGCCGAGGCGGGGCTCCTCGCCCTCCTCGAGTCGGGCGAGGGCGACGAGCTGCTGCGCGCGATCGACCTGTGCGTGTGGGTGCCGATGATCCAGCTCGCGCACGCCGACCACGAGGGCGTGGTGCGGGTGGTCGCGGCGTCGAGGGCGGCCCACGCACGGGCGGGCCTCCGGGTGCTGGACGTGTTCTTCGACTACCTCGACGGCATCGTACGGGTCGCCATGCTCGACCTCGCCGAGGGCCGGCGCCTGCTCGACCTCGCGGTCGACGGGTTCGCCGAGGCATCCGACCGCCGGTGGTGGATGCTCGCGAAGGCGGCCCAGGCCCTCGTCGCGGTCCTCACGCGCTCGCAGCTGCCGCCCGACCTCGACGAGCTCGAGCGCATGCTCGTCGCCGGGACCTGGCGACGCGGGCGGCGCTCGCTCGGGCAGGCGACGCTCATGCTGATGGCGATCGTCTTCGCCTCGAGCGGCGACCTCGAGGGCGCCAAGCGGGTGGCGCTCGCCGACGGCGGGCTCGACGAGCTCGTCGTGCCGGCCACCGACCGCATCGTCGTCATCGAGGCCGTCGGGCACGTCGCGCTCGCCGAGGGCGAGCTCGACACCGCCGCCGAGATGCTGCGCATCGCCGACCACATGATGGGCTCGCCCATCGTCGTCGCCGGCCGCGAGCGGCTGCGGGCGGCCTACGAAGCCCGGCTCGGCGCGGTCGCGCCGAGCGATGCGGCCCCCGGCGCGCCGGCGGAGGAGACGGAGACGGCGCAGGCGACGGGCGAGCCCGACCCCACACTCGAGCAGCTGCGGACGCGCTGGATGCTGCTCGCGCAGACGGTCGCCCTCGGCGAACGCGACGAGGCGTTCAACGCGCTCGCCGAGTTCGACGCCTTCGCGGGCCGAGTGCAGGCGGCTGCGGTGCGCCAGCGCGCGGTGCGGCTGTTCCACGCCCGCACGGTCGACGTCGGCGAGCTCACCCCGCGCCAGCTCGAGGTCGCCGTGCTCGCGGCGGCGGGACTCACGAACCGCGAGATCGCGGCGCGGCTGTTCCTCGGGGTGCGAACCGTCGAGGGCTACGTCGCCGACGCCGTGCGCGCGCTCGGCCTCTCGAAGCGCAGCGAGCTCGCCACCGCCGCGCTGCCGATGCGGATCGACGCGCCGGGCCCCGGTGCCGTGCCGGCCGCCCGCGAACCGGTGCTGCTGCCGCTGCGCCAGGGCCAGGTCGCCGCGCTGATCGCGGCCGGCGCGTCGAACGCCGACATCGCCGTCGCCCTCGGCATCACCGAGAAGACGGTCGACAAGCACATCGCCGTCATCAAGGAGCGCATCGGCACCTCGACGCGCACGGGCATCGCGGCGGCGTTCGCCGGCTGAGGGCCGGCGGTGAGGGCCGGGGGAGGAACGACGGCGGTTCGAGGCGCAGGGGCCGGAGGAGGGCGGTGAGCGCTCAGGCCGGCCGGGTGCGCTCGAGCCAGCGGGCGACCCCGTCGCGCATCGCCGCGGTGACGGCCGGCATGCCCTGCTCGCGCGGCGGCGCCGTC
>JBDIAF010000368.1:0-2861 GCA_039812245.1 Agromyces sp.
GAGCCCGCCACCGTGAGCACGGCGAAGCCCGCGCCGCGCACCGCGGACCACGCGAGCACCGAGCCGAGCTCGGGCGAGAGCAGCATGAGCGGCGCGGGGGCGCCGAGCAGCACGAGGCCCGTGACGAGCACCGGGGCCCAGCCGAAGCGGCGGAGCGCGGCCGGCACGGCGGTCTGCACGATGACGGTCGCGAGCATGAACAGCCCGGTCACGAGCCCGGCGCCCGCGACGTCGGCACCGCCCGACACGGCCCAGAGCGGGGCGACGGGCATGAGCACCGCGTAGCCGGAGAAGCCGAGGGCGGTCATCGCGATCAGCGCGGGCATCCCCGGCGCACGCCAGACCGAACCAGCGCCGGCCGAACCCGCGCCGACCGAACCAGCGCCGGCCGAACCAGCGCCCGCCGAACCGGCACCGGCGCGGCTCGTCCGCCGATCAGGCATCCGTCACCCCTTCATCTCCATTCCGGCGCGAACACGCCCGTTCCATCCTGCTGCACGCGCGATGCCCCGGCGCCGCGCGAAGCGGCGCCGGGGCATCGGCGGCGAGGCGGGCTAGCCGGCCATGAGCGCCTCGATCGGTCCGCGCACGAAGTAGAGCGCGAAGCCGGCCGAGACGATCCACATGAGCCAGTGCACCTTGTTGGCCCGGCCCGAGAAGGCGTTGACGAGCGTCCACGAGATGAAGCCGACGCCGATGCCGTTCGCGATCGAGTAGGTCAGCGGCATCGTCACGATCGTGAGGAACGCGGGCAGCGCGACGGCGAAGTTCGAGAACTTGATCTCCTTGATCTGCCCCATCATCATCGCGCCGACGACGACGAGGGCGGCGGAGCCGACCTCGATCGGCACCACGAGGGTGAGCGGCGTGAGGAACATCGAGAGCAGGAACAGCACGCCGACGACGAGCGAGGCGACGCCCGATCGGGCGCCCTCCCCGATGCCCGAGGCGCTGTCGACGTAGACCGTGTTCGACGAGGTCGAGGTCGCGCCGCCGGCGACGGCGCCGAGGCCCTCGACCACGAACGCCGAGCGCAGGCGCGGGAAGGTGCCGTCCTTGTAGGCGAGGCCGGCGTTCTTGGCGAGGCCGGTCATCGTGCCCATCGCATCGAAGAAGTTCGAGAACACGAGGGTGAAGACGAGCATCGTCGCCGAGAGGGCGCCGATGCGGCCGAACGCGCCGAACAGGTCGAACTGGCCGACGAGCCCGAAGTCGGGGATCGTGACCCACGAGGTCGGCAGCTCGGGGATCGTCATGTGCCAGCCGTTCGGGTCCTCGAACGACGGGCCGAGGTTGAGGATGGCCTGGGCGATGATCGCGACGATCGTCGTCGCGACGATGCCGATGAGGATGCCGCCGGGTACGCGCCGGGCGACGAGGACGCCGATGAGCACGAGGCCGAGCAGGAAGATCAGCGTCGGCACCGAGGTGATCGAGCCCGCGTCGCCGAGCTGCACGGGCGGGCCGCCCGGGGTGCGGTTCACGAAGCCGGAGTCGACGAAGCCGATGAACGCGATGAACAGGCCGATGCCGACCGTGATGGCGGCCTTCAGCGCCTGGGGCACCGCCTTGAAGATCGCGGTGCGGGCGCCGGTGGCTCCGAGCAGCACGATGATGATGCCGTTGATGACCACGAGGCCCATCGCCTCGGGCCAGGTGACCTGCCCGACGACCGAGACCGCGAGGAAGGAGTTGATGCCGAGGCCGGCCGCGATCGCGAACGGCAGGCGGGCGAAGACGCCGAAGAGGATCGTCATGACGCCCGCGGTCAGGCCCGTCGCCGCGCCGACCATGGCGGGGCTGAGCGAGTTGCCGTCGACGTCGGGCACGCCGCCGAGGATCAGCGGGTTGAGGATCACGATGTAGGCCATCGTGACGAAGGTCACGATGCCGCCTCGGATCTCGCGCCCCATCGTCGAGCCGCGGCGCGTGATCTCGAAGAAGCGGTCGAAGGCGTTCTTCGGCTCGGCGTCGGTCGTCGCGGTCGCGCCGGTCGGCAGCGGGTTCGGCACGTTCGCGACGGCGAACGTGTCGGCCGGCGGTTCGGCCTTCTGATCAGGCGGAGTGGGGTTGGTACCGAGCGATTCCATGAAAAGCATCCTTGCTCTCGGAGTCGGGCCTTGGCGAATGCGATGCGGGGGTTGGCCTGGTCGGCCCCACGGATCGGCGGCGCCGAGGTCTGCGGGTCTGCGTTCGCGGTGCAGGGGCTTCGTTGGCTCCGGCCGCGGGGTCGAGGCTAACAGCACGGGTCCTTACCGTCTACGGCGTTTTGGAAGTTCGATTCTGAAATGCGGAAAAGTTTGTTGCATCTCCGCAGATGCGGAAGTATTGTGCAAATCATGACGCACTATCGGATCAGCGAAGCGGCCGCCCTCGTCGGTGTGAGCGATGACACCCTGCGCCGCTGGGTGAGCGAGGGCCTGCTGACCGTCTCGAAGGACGACGCCGGTCGCCAGGTCGTGCCGGGGCGGGAGCTCGCCGCCAGGGCGCAGGCGATCGCCGCCGCCGTCCCCGACCGCTCGCACGTGCGTCGCAGCGCCCGCAACCGCTTCGTCGGTCTCGTGACCAAGGTCGAGATCGCCGGGCTCATGGCCCAGGTCGAGCTGCAGTGCGGCCCGCACCGGGTCGTCTCGCTCATGTCGGCCGAGGCCGCACGCGAGATGCGCCTCGAGGTCGGCTCGCGCGGCGTGGCCGTGGTCAAGGCGACCACGGTGATCGTCGAGACCGAACAGGATGCCCCGTGACGCCCGTCAGCCGCCGCCCGCCCCTCGTCGCAACCGCACTCGCGCTCGCGGCCGTGGCCGCCCTCGGCGGGTGCGCCTCGGGCGCCGGCGGGTCGCCCGACGCCTCGCCGAGCGCGC
>JBDIAF010000369.1:0-2858 GCA_039812245.1 Agromyces sp.
TGTCGATCGAGGTGAACTCGGTCGCGTGGCGCGAGGTGAACGAGGGGTCGGCGCGGAAGGCCGGCCCGACCTCGAAGATGCCGCCGAAGCCCGCCGACTGCGCCATCTGCTTGAAGAACTGGGGGCTCTGCGACAGGTAGGCGACCGTCTCGAAGTACTCGAGCTGGAAGAGCTCCGCCCGCGACTCGGACGCCGAGGCCATGAGCTTCGGGGTCTGCACCTCGATGAAGCCCTTCTCCACCCAGACGTTTCGCAGGGCGTGCAGGAAGGTCGTCTGCACGCGGAAGATCAGCGCCTGCTTGGGCTGGCGCAGGTCGAGGAAGCGCCAGTCGAGGCGCTTGTCGAGCGATGAGTCGGCGGCGATCGGCGTCTCGAGCGCCTCGGAGACGACCTCGAGCGAGCCGATCTTCACCTCGAGCCCGCCGAGCTTCACGCGCTCGTCGTGCTTGAGCTCGCCCGTGACCCGCACGAAGGAGCCGTGCGAGAGGCCGGAGATGGCCTCGGTGAGCGCGAGGGCGGCAGCCGAGCCGGGGCCCTCGGCGGGCGCTTCGGCGCCGTCCTCGGGGGCGGCGAGTTCGCGGGTCGCGGGGTTCACGAGCTGGGCTGCGCCCGACTCGTCGCGCAGGATGACGAACTGCACCTTCTTCTGATCGCGAACGGTCTCCACCCATCCGGCGACGGTCACGGGGCCGTCGGGCAGCGCGGCGAGGTTCTTGATGAGGGTGCGTCCAGTCACGGATCCATATCCTACCGGGGGCGCCCGAGGCATCCGACCCGCCGCAGCTCGGCCGAACGCGGCCGGGGCTCGGCGAATTCAAAGGGAACAGCTCTCTAGACTGGAAGCCGTGCCGGCCGAGCAGATCCATCTCGTGCGCCATGGCGAGGTGTCGAACCCCCAGGGCGTGCTCTACGGTCGGCTCCCGGGCTACGGCCTGTCGCCGTTGGGCCACCGCATGGCCGAGGCGGCGGCTGCCGACCTCGTGGCGCGCGGCCGCCCCGTCGGGGCCCTCGTCGTCTCGCCCCTGCAGCGCACCCGCGAGTCGGCCGCCCCGATCGCGGCGGCCTTCGGCCTCGAGCCCCTGCTCGACGAGCGCGTGATCGAGCCGACGAACCGCTTCGAGGGCACTCGCATGCGCGGCCCCGGCGGCTCGCTGCGCAAGCCCTCGAACTGGGCCGCGCTGCTGAATCCGTGGCGGCCCGGCTGGGGCGAGCCCTATCGCGAGGTCGTGCTGCGCATGACGGCGGCCATCGCGGATGCCTCGGCCGCCCTCGACGGCGGCGACCTCGTGATCGTCAGCCACCAGATGCCGATCTGGACGATGCACCTGCACCTCGCGGGCGAACGCCTCATGCACGACCCGCGCAAGCGCCGCTGCGCCCTCTCGAGCATCACCACGCTCGTGCCGCGCGCCGGTGCGACCGACGACCTCGCCGAGGTCGGCTACACCGACCCCGCAGCCGGCCTCGCCGCGCGGGCGACCGACGTCGGAGCGGTGTGATGGGGGCTCGACGCGCTCGCCGCGCCCGCTTCTCGACCGCCGGGATCGTGCTCGCGCTCCTCCTGACCGGATGCACGAGCGACCCCCTCGCCGAGCAGTACCGCGAGGGCAGCGGCAAGAACTACATCGCGGGCGACGGCACCATCTCCGAGTTCGACGAGGACTCGCGGGGCGAGCCCGTGAGCTTCGGCGGCGAGACGGCCGACGGCGGCGCGTTCGACTCGGCCGACGTCGCCGGCCAGGTGACCGTCGTGAACTTCTGGTACGCGGGCTGCGCCCCCTGCCGCGCCGAGGCCCCCATCCTCGAGGAGGTCTACCAGCACTACGACGCGGGCGCCGGCGGCGTCGCCTTCGTCGGCGTCAACGTGCGCGACCAGGCCGGCAACGCGACCGCGTTCGAGAAGAGCTACGGCGTCGAGTACCCCTCGATCCTCGACGTGAACGAGGGCGACGTGCAGCTCGCCTTCGCGGGCGACGTGCCGCCGGCCGCCGTGCCGACCACGCTCGTGCTCGACAAGCAGGGCCGCGTCGCCGCCCGCGTGCTCGGCCAGCTCGAGGACGCGTCGATCCTGCGCGGGCTCGTCGACCGCCTGCTCGAGGAGGGAAGCTGAGATGCCGCTCGATTCGGCTCCCATGACGCTCGTCGACCGCCCGCTCGAGGAGAGCTAGGTGTCGCCGGCCGAACTGGTGTTCAACGGCCAGCTGCTCGTCGCGATCCCGATCGCGATGGCGGCGGGTCTCATCTCGTTCCTCTCGCCCTGCGTGCTGCCGCTCGTGCCCGGCTACCTCGGCTACCTCGGTGGGTTCACGGATGCCTCGGCCGACGCCGCGACCGAGCGTCGCAACCGGCGCCGGCTGCTGCTCGGAGTGCTGCTCTTCATCGCGGGCTTCACGCTCGTCTTCCTCGTCTACACCGCCCTCGCCGGCGCGGCCGGCGCGTGGCTGCGCGCCTGGCAGGACCCGATCACCCGCGTGCTCGGCGTGGTGCTGATCGTCATGGGCCTCGTCTTCGTCGGCCAGTTCACCTTCCTGCAGCGGCAGTTCAAGCCGAGCTGGCGGCCGGCCACCGGGCTGGCCGGGGCGCCGCTGCTCGGCATCGTGTTCGGCCTCGGCTGGACCCCCTGCATCGGGCCGGCGCTCGCCGCGGTGCTCACGCTGAGCCTCAGCACCGAGTCGGTCGGTCGCGGGGCGCTGCTGGGGCTCGCCTATTGCGTCGGCCTCGGCATCCCGTTCCTCGTGGTGGCCCTCGGCTTCGGCTGGGTCACCGGGTCGCTGGCGTTCCTGCGCCGGCACATCCGCACCATCAACCTCATCGGCGGGGGCCTGCTCATCGTGATCGGCCTGGTCATGGTGTCGGGG
>JBDIAF010000370.1:0-2857 GCA_039812245.1 Agromyces sp.
CACGCCCGAAGGCACAGGAACCTAAATCCTGCGTGTCTGCCGATTTCACCACTCCCGCGAGTGCCCGTTCAGTCTAGGCGTCGGCCGCATCGGGCGATCGCCCAGCCCCGATTCCGGATGTCTCGGCGCCCCCGCTGTGGATAACTCGACGGCCCCTGTTCGGGGTGCATTCAAGATGAATGCCATGACCGACGCCGTGCGCACCATCTCGCAGCTCGTGCGCACCCGCGCGATCCGCGACGGCCTCGACCTCGCCGCCGACGGCGCCCTCGCCGAGCGGCTCGCCGCCGAAGAAGTGCGCCGCTACGGCGAACGGGCGCTCGCGGGCACGGTCGTGCCGCTCGGCGACGAGCGCGCCGCCGCCGCTGGAGTGCTCGCCGAGCTCACGGGCTACGGTGCGCTGCAGCCCCTGTTCGACGATCCCGAGGTCGAGGAGATCTGGATCAACGGCCCCGCACGGGTCTTCGTCGCCCGCGACGGGGTCGCCGAGCTCACGACCGTCGTGCTCGGCGACCGCGAGGTGCGCGAGCTCGTCGAGCGCATGCTGCAGCACTCGGGTCGCCGCATCGACCTCAGCTCGCCCTTCGTCGACGCCTCGCTGCCCGACGGCTCCCGCCTGCACGTCGTGATCCCAGACGTCACGCGACAGTGGTCGGTCAACATCCGGAGGTTCCACCGGCGCGTGCGCTCGCTCGGCGCGCTCGTCGAGCTCGGCTCGCTCAGCCGTCAGGCGGCCGAGTTCCTGCGCATGGCGGTGCTGGCCGGAGCCAACATCCTCGTCTCCGGTGCGACGCACACCGGCAAGACCACGTTGCTCGGCGCCCTGCTCGAGAGCGCACGGCCGGGGGAGCGCATCGTCACCGTCGAGGAGACGTTCGAGCTCGACGTCGACGCGCGAGACGTCGTCGCCATGCAGTGCCGCCAACCGAGCCTCGAGGGCACGGGCGAGATCACCCTGCGCCGGCTCGTCAAGGAGTCGCTCCGCATGCGCCCCGATCGCCTGGTCGTGGGCGAGGTGCGCGAGGCCGAGAGCCTCGACCTGCTGATCGCCCTGAACTCGGGCGTGCCGGGCATGTGCACGCTGCACGCGAACAGTGCGGTCGACGCGCTCGCGAAGCTCTGCACGCTCCCGCTGCTCGCCGGCCGCAACATCGATGCCGCGTTCGTCGTGCCGACCGTCGCCTCGTGCATCGACCTCGTGGTGCACCTCGCGATCGATCGGCACGGGAGTCGACGGGTCGTCGAGATCACCGCACCGACCGGATGCCTCGACGGCTCCACCGTCGAGACCGAGGCGATCTTCCGCCGCGACGGCGACGAGCTGGTCGCGACCGGCCAGCTGCCGCCTCGGCGCGAGAAGTACGACGCGGTCGGCCTCGATCCGGCGATCGTGCTCGGAGCCGCCGCATGAGCGCCCTCCTCGGCGTGGCGCTCGGGGTCGGCCTCCTGCTCGCGATCTCGCCGTGGCTCTGGCCGGCATCGGCCGAGCGCGTGACGACGCGCTCCCCGTTCGCCGACCGGGTGCGCGACGAGCTCGCCCTCGCCGGCCTCTCGCACGTGCCGTTGACGGTGATCGCGATCGCCTGCGCGGTGCTCGCGCTGCTCGCGGCGGCGATCGCGGCGGCCGTCTTCGGCATCGCGGTGCTCGCGCTCGTCGCCGGGGTGCTCGGCGGTGCGCTCATCCCGATCGTGATCCGCACGCGCGCGCTTCGCCGTCGCGTCGCCAACCGGGCGCTGTGGCCCGATGTCGTCGACCACCTCGTCGCGTCGGTCCGCGCCGGCATGTCGCTGCCCGACGCGACCGCTGCCTTGGCCGAACTCGGGCCGCCGCCGATGCGGCCGGCGTTCGCAGGCTTCGCCGCCGAGCTGCGTCGCGGTGGCGGATTCCAGCCGGCGCTCGACGGACTCAAGCAGCGGCTCGCCGACCCGACGGCCGATCGCATCGTCGAGACGCTGCGAATGGCTCGCGAGGTCGGCGGCACCGAACTGCCCGTCGTGCTTCGCAGCCTCTCGGGCTACCTCCGCGACGACGCGGCGCTGCGCGCCGAGGTGCGGGCGCGCCAGTCGTGGATCCGCAACGCCGCGAGGCTCGGCGTCGCCGCACCGTGGCTCCTGCTCGCCGTGCTCGCGACGAAGCCCGAGACGATCGCCGCCTACGACTCGCAGGCGGGCACGGTGCTGATCCTCGTCGGCGTCGCCGTCAGCCTCGCCGCCTACCGCCTGATGATCGCGCTCGGCCGTCTCCCCGAGGAGCGGAGGTGGTTCCGATGAACGTCGCCGCGATCGCGATCGGCCTGGGGGCGGCGCTCGGTCTCGGACTCTGGTTGCTGGTCGCCCTCGTGCCCCGCATCGGACGCCCGCGGCTGGCCGAGCGCGTCGCCCCCTACCTCGCCGACATCTCGCCCGAGGCCCGGCGCAGCCTGGAGCCCCGGGCCATCGACCCGGCCCCGGTGTTCGGCGCCGTGTTCGGTCCCGCGATCGCCCAGGCGCGCCGCGGAATCGTCGTGCTGCTCGGCGGCAACCAGGTGGTCGCCAAGCGCCTGCGCCAGGCGGCATCGGCGACCTCGGTCGAGCAGTTCCGCGCGTCCCAGCTCGTGTGGGCGGCCGTCGCGTTCGGGGCGGCCTCGGCGCTCGCCGCCTTCGCTCCCGGGTTCGCAGGGATGCCGGCCGTGCTCAGAGTCGCACTCCCGGTGCTCGCCGCAGCAGGTGCTGCCGTGGCACGCGACCTCGTCCTGCAGCGCGCCGCGCGGCGCCGGCTCGCGCGCATCGGCGAGGAGCTGCCGACGGTGCTCGAGTTCCTCACGCTCGCGCTCACGGCCGGCGAGGGCATGCTCGACGCACTGCGGCGCATCGCGCG
>JBDIAF010000371.1:0-2851 GCA_039812245.1 Agromyces sp.
TCGAGGACGTGATCGCCCGCGACGCGCGCGGCCGCCCCTGCATCGAGACGAAGACCACGCGCGACCTCGAGGCGGCGCTGCGCATGCCCGGCGGCAACATCTTCCACGGGCCGTTGTCGTGGCCGTGGGCCGAGCCGGGCTCGCCCTTCACGACCCCGGCCGAGCGCTGGGGCGTCGCCACTGGGCATCCGCGGATCCTGCTCTGCGGCTCGGGCGCCGTGCGCGGCGGCGCGGTCAGCGGCATCGGCGGCCACAACGCCGCGATGGCCGTGCTCGAGGCGCGCGCGGGCTGAGCCCCGGGATGGATGACGAGGACCGGGCGATCGCCGAGCGCGTGCACGCCATCGTCACGTCCGAGGCGCCGCAGCTCGAGCCGCGCACCTGGTACGGCCAGCCGGCGTACGCCCTCAAGGGCAAGGTGGTCGTGTTCTTCCAGGCCGCGAGCAAGTTCAAGACGCGCTACGCGACGCTCGGCTTCAACGAGACGGCGAAGCTCGACGACGGCACGATGTGGCCGACGGCCTTCGCGATCACCTCGCTGACCGAGGCCGACGAGGCGCGCATCGCCGAGCTCGTGCGCCGCGCCGTGGGCTGAGCTCCTCTCGGCGCGCTTCGAGGACAGGCGGACACGCCGGCTCGGCTCCGAGAACAGGCGCGAGCGACACCGAGCCAGGGCGGATGCCTGTTTCTGGACGGGCGGGCGCCCACCACGACGAGATCGCCGCCGCACGCGAGGCGTACGACGGCGATCGAGAGCTCGGGTAGCGCCGGCGAGGTTCGGAGCCGGCGCGGCCCGAGACCCGGGTGCGGGCCTGCGACCCGCTGCGGGTCAGAAGATGTACATCTGGCCGAGCACCATGATCGCGATCACGAAGAGCGCGACGACGCCGCCCGCGATGGCGAGGGCCTTGCCCGAGAGCTTCGCGACGACGTAGCCGACGAGGATCGGCAGCGCGACCAAGAAGAGCGTCACGATCCACCAGAACGCCTGGTAGGCGCCCGTGCCGACCTCGGAGAGACGGCCCGAGAACAGCTGCTCGGTGCTCGGGTGCGTGGCGAACGCGAACGAGGCCGAGAGCGGGATGGCGATCAGCGCGAGGACCACGATGCCCGCGAGCCAGCCCCAGAGCCCCTGCTTGCCCTCGGTGATGTCGAGTGCCTCTTCGCGCTTCGGCGTCGGCGCGGTCTTCGTTCGCTTCGAACCCTGTGAACCCATGGGGATGACTCTAGTGGGACTGCGTGCCTCTGGTCGTTCCGCCGCGTCGGGATTAGCCTGAGATGACAGGCCTCGCCCTGGGGCCTCCGTCGACGAGGGGGTCGAGATGAGCGCCAAGCCCACCGGTCACTACGAGCTGAAGTCCGACGGTCGATACCTGCAGTTCGACCGCCTGTTCCACGCCCCCATCGAAGACGTCTGGTACAGCCTCACCAATCCGACGGCCCTGCGCTCGTGGATCGGCACCTACACGGGCATCCCGGCGACCGGGGGCGTGCGGTTCAAGATGACCGCCGAGGGCGAGGACGCGCCCTGGCAGAACGTCAGCATCCTCGAGTGCGACCCGCCGCACCGGTTCCATCTCGACGTCGCCAACGAGCCGAACGCCTGGCGGCTGCACTGCCACCTGCGCGAGGCCGGCGGCATGACGACGCTCACCTTCGCGCAGCGGCTCGACGACTCGACGCCGGTCGGCGAGATCGGTCCCGGCTGGGACTACTACCTCGACCGCCTGCAGGCGGCGCGAGCCGGCCTCGCCCTGCCCGCCTGGGAGAGCTACTACCCGGCCCTCGCCGAGCACTACCGCTCGCTGCACGTGCCCGATGCGGCCCGGCCGTAGCCCCCTAGACTGACGCGCGTGAGACCAGCCGACCGCCTTCGCCGCCAGCACCACGAGGATGCCCCGAAGGGCAGCCTGTTCGCGGACCACCCGCTGCGCTGGGGCTTCATCGTCACGCTCGGCGTGCTGATCGCGCTCGTGCTCGCCCTGGTGGTGGCGAAGCTGAACGGCGTCGTGCTCTCGGTCTTCATCGCGGCGTTCGTCGCGCTCGGACTCGACCCGCTCATCCGCTGGTTCCAGCGCCGCGGCATGAAGCGGGGCACGGCGATCGTCACGGTCATCATGCTCTTCGTCCTCGTCGTGGTCGGCATCGTCTGGCTCGTCGTGCCGCCCGTGATCACCCAGGCGGTGTCGTTCGCGCAGGGCATCCCGACCGAGGTCAAGCAGCTGAAGACCTCGGGCTGGTTCGAGACGGCGAACGAGGCGACGAACGGCCTCCTCTCGGCGGCGGTGACGTGGCTCGGCAGCCTGCTCGCCGACCCGAACACCTGGGCGACGATCGGGGGCGGCGCGCTGCAGTTCGGCGCGGCGCTGCTCGACGGCATCTCGACGGGTGTCTTCGTCGTGGTGCTCTCGATCTACTTCATCGCCACCCTCGACACCGCCAAGCGCGCCTGCTACACCCTCGTGAAGGCCTCGCACCGCGCCGAGGTCGAGGGCTACGCGGAGCGCATCATGCAGTCGATCGGCCGCTACCTCAGCGGCATGGTCGTGCTCGCCTTCTTCAACTCGGTGTTCTCGACGATCCTGCTCATCGCGGTCGGCGTGCCGTACGCGCTGTTCATCGGCGTCATGGCGTTCTTCATCACGCTCATCCCCCTCATCGGCACCGTGATCACCACGTGCATCATGACCGTCATCGCCCTCTTCGTCTCGCCCCTGTCGGGCATCATCGTGCTCATCGCCATGCTCGTCTACATGCAGGTCGAGGCCTACGTCATGACCCCGAAGGTCATGGGCAAGGCGGTGCAGGTGCCCGGCACGATCGTGCTGATCTCGGCGCTCGCGGGCGGCAC
>JBDIAF010000372.1:0-2847 GCA_039812245.1 Agromyces sp.
TCGCCTCCACCGGACACACCGGCTCGCACGCCCCGCAATCCACGCACTCGTCCGGGTGGATGTACAACGACCGCTCACCCTCGTAGATGCAGTCCACCGGACACTCGTCGATGCACGCCCGGTCCTTCACATCCACGCACGGCAGCGCGATCACATACGTCACGACTGCACCAGCGCGCCGTCGCGCGACACCCGCACCTGCTCCTCGCGGGGCACCACCTTCACCCGCTCGCGCGGGTGGGCGTCGACCTCGCCGAGGGCGCGCTCGTGCGCATCGAGCGCGAGCCAGCCCTCCCAGCTCGTGTACTCCACGCCCCTGGCGTCGAGCAGCTCGAAGATCTCGTCGGCGTCGCGGATCGCCGGCGCCGCGAGGCGACCCTCACGGGCGTCGGCGACGAGGTGCTCGATCGTCTCCATCGCGTCGCCCTTCGTGTGCCCGATGAGGCCGACCGGGCCGCGCTTGATCCAGCCCGTGGCGTACAGGCCGCGCACGGGCTCGCCCGAGGCATCCGTCACTCGGCCGCCCGCGTTCGACACGACGCCCCGCGCCAGGTCGAAGGGCGCCCCCTCGACCGGCGAGCCGAAGTAGCCCACCGCACGATAGACCGCCTGCACCGGGTAGTCGACGAACTCCCCCGTGCCGGCCACGACGCCGTCGCTGCGCACCTCGGTGCGCTCGAAGCGCACGCCCTCGACGCGCTCGTCGCCGAGCACCTCGGCCGGGGCGTGGTGGAAGTGCAGGTGCAGCCGACGCGAGGCGCCCCGTTCGCGGCCCCGCCACGAGTTCAGGGTGCGCAGCATGATCTTCACCTGGTTCGAGCGCCCCTCGGGCGTCTCGCCGGCGGCCGCGAGCGCGTCCTCGGCGGCGAACTCCTCGTCGTACACGATGACGTCGACGTCGGGCACCTCGCCCAGCTCGCGCAGCTCGATCGGCGTGAACTTCACGTCGGCGGGGCCGCGGCGCCCGAAGACGTGCACGTCGGTCACGGGCGAGGCCTCGAGGCCGGCGAGCACGTTGTCGGGGATGTCGGTCGAGACGAGGTCCTCCGGGTGCTTGGCGAGCACCCGGGCGATGTCGAGGGCGACGTTGCCGTTGCCGATGACGGCGACCTCGCGCGCCTCGAGCGGCCAGCTGCGCGGCACGTCGGGGTGGCCGTCGTACCAGGCGACGAAGTCTGCCGCGCCGTACGAGCCCGGCAGCTCGATGCCGGGGATGTCGAGGGCGGCGTCGCGGCTCGCACCGGTCGCGAGGATCACGGCGTCGTAGCGCTCGTGCAGCTCCTCGATCGCCAGGTCGCGGCCGATCTCGACGTTGCCGATCAGGCGGATGTCGCCGGTGTCGAGCATCTCGTGCAGCGAGTTGACGATGCCCTTGATGCGCGGGTGGTCGGGCGCGACGCCGTAGCGGATGAGGCCGTAGGGCGCCGGCAGCGACTCGAACAGGTCGATCGCGACGGCCCCGCCCTCGGCCGCCACGGCGTTCTTCAGGATGTTGCCCGCGTAGATGCCGGCGGGGCCGGCGCCGACGATCGCGACGCGCAGGGTCGGCAGGGTCATGTCAGGGTGCCTTTCGTTCGAAGCGCGCGCTGGGCGCGAGGGGGTCGTAGTGGGCGGCGACCTCGTCGGCCGCGACGGCGAGCTCGGCCGGCGCGTAGGGGCTGAGCCGCACCACGTCGCCGACGACGACGACCGCGGGCGAGCGGATGCCTCGGGCGGCCGCCTGCTGCGCGATCGTGTCGAGCGTACCGACCGTGACGCGCTGCCGCTCGCCGTAGCCGTCCTCGACGACGGCGACCGGGCAGTCGCCGCCTCGGGCGCCGCCGGCGAGGATGCGCGCCGAGTGGGCGAGCGTGCCGATGCCCATGAGCAGCACGACGGTGTGGTCGCGGTCGCCGCCGAGCTCGGCGATCTGGTCGTGACCGGTCGCCACGGTGAACGCCGTGGCGAGGCCGCGGTGCGTGAGCGGGATTCCGGCGATCGCCGGCACCGAGATCGCGCTCGTGATGCCGGGCACGACCTCGCAAGCGACGCCCGCCTCGCGACAGAAGGCGAGCTCCTCGCCGCCCCGGCCGAAGACGTACGGGTCGCCGCCCTTCAGCCGGACGACGCGCCGTCCGTCGCGGGCGAGCGCGACGAGCAGGGCGTTGATGCCGTCCTGCGGCACGGCGTGGTGGCCGGGCAGCTTGCCGACGTCGACGACCTCTGCGCCGAGCGGCGGGTCGCCCGCCGCGGCCCGTTCGGCGGCGAGCTGGTCGAGCACCGCACGCGCACCCAGGCGATCGGCCACGATCACGTCGGCCGCCTCGAGGGCGCGGAGCCCGCGCACGGTGAGCAGCCCGAGGTCGCCGGGCCCCGCGCCGACGAGCTGCACGGTTCCCGCTGGTCGAGTAGGCGCGCCAGCGCCGTATCGAGACCCGATGGCCTGGTCTCGATACGCTCCTTCGTCGCTACTCGGCCGACGGACCCCGTTCATCGGGATCCTCCTGCGGGGGCGAGGCCTCGGCGGCGCAGCAGCGCACGCTCGATCGGCGCGAAGACGACGAGTTCGACGAGGATGCCGATGAACAGGATCGCGAGGATCGCCACGAACACGCTGGCGAGGTCGCTGAGCTGGCGCCCCTGGTCGAGCATCGCGCCGAGGCCGAAACCGATCGTGCCGCCGGTGGCGATGATCTCGGCGGCCATGAGCGAACGCCACGAGAACGCCCAGCCCTGCTTGAGGCCGGCGAGGTAGCCGGGCAGCGCGGCGGGCAGCACCACGAGGGTGGCGAGCTCGCCGCGGTTCGCGCCGAGCACCCGGCCCACGCGGCGCAGCTGCGGCGGCACCTGGTTCACGCCCGAGATGAG
>JBDIAF010000373.1:0-2842 GCA_039812245.1 Agromyces sp.
CGTTCCATCGCGCTCGCCATGCCCGGCCTGCTCGCCATTCTCGGCGGCGTCCGCGTCGGCGTCGCCCGGTCTCGAACCGGAGCCGCCGCGCACGCGCGGGGTCACCGTCGCCCTCGGCGGCACCTGCCGCGACGGACGGCGCTGCGTGTCGACCGGCACCCCGTCGGGTCCGCTCAGCCCGTACACGCGCTGCGATTTCGACTCTCGCCGCTGCCAGTAGTCCAGCGGATCGGTCATTTCCAAACACCTCCCTGGTGTGCAGCCAGTCTGCGCGCCGGCCGGCGCGACGGCCACGGGGTTGACAGCCCGCGGGCGATGGCACTCGCCTCTGGCCCAGGCGGGCAGGGAGGAGCAGAATGGCGCTGACGACGAACGAGGGGGTTCAGCGATGTCGATCGAATCGGTGCTCTGGTCGGTGATCGGCCTGATCATGGTCGTGGGGGGCCTCGGCCTCGTGAGCTCGCTCTGGGCGCTGCACAAGGGCACGCGCAAGGGCGGCTGATCGCGCACCGATGACCGCGACGAGCGCGGGCCTGCTGCTGCACCGCGAGCGCGGCGGGCTCGTCGAGGTGTTCATCGCGCACATGGGCGGCCCGTTCTGGGCCCGCAAGGAGCAGGCCGCGTGGTCGATCCCGAAGGGCGAGATCGAGGACGGCGAGGCGGTGCGCGTGGCCGCGCTGCGCGAGTTCGCCGAGGAGATCGGCACCGCGCCGCCCGAGGGCGAGCCGATCGACCTGGGCGTGTTCCGGTACAGCTCGGGCAAGACGGTGCAGGTGTTCGCGCTCGAGGCATCCGGATTCGAGGTCGACCGCGTCGTCAGCGAGACGTTCGAGCTCGAGTGGCCGCCCCGCTCGGGTCGGCGGCAGGCCTTCCCCGAGGTCGACCGGGCCGAATGGACCCCGATCGAGGCCGCTCGCGACCGCCTCGTCGTCGGCCAGCGCCCAGCCCTCGACGCGCTGCTCGTCGCGCTCGAGGCGCAGGCCGGCTGACGCGCCGTCATCGGGGCCGAACGGCGCATATCCTGTCGTGGCGGCCCTCGCGCCGCGCGAGCGACACGGAGGACACATGCACCACGAGCCCCAGGCCGCGCTCCGCCCCGACACCGTCGCGGTGACGGCCGGGCGCCCGGCGCACACGCCCGATCAGCCGCTGAACACCCCCGTGCACCTCGCCTCGACCTACGTCGCCGGCGGGGCGATGGAGTACGGCCGCTACGACAACCCCTCGTGGGCGGCGTTCGAGGACGTGCTCGGCGCGCTCGAGGGCGGGCGGGCGATCTCGTTCGCCTCGGGCATCGCCGCGTGCGACGCGGTCTTCGAGCTCGTGCCGCCCGGCGGCCTCGTCGTGGCGCCCCGGCACTCGTACACGGGCACCGTGATGCAGCTCGACGAGCGTGCGGCCGCCGGGCGGATCCGGGTCGCGTACGTCGACATCACCGACACGGACGCCGTGGCCGCCGCCTGCGAGGGAGCCGCCCTGCTGTGGTTCGAGTCGCCGACGAACCCGGCGCTCGAACTCGCCGACCTGGCCGCGCTCGTCGCCGCCGCGCACGAGCGCGGCGCCCTCGTCGCGGTCGACAACACCTTCGCCACCCCGCTGCGCCAGCGCCCCCTCTCCGAGGGCGCAGACCTCGTCGTGCACTCGGCGACGAAGTACCTCTCGGGGCACAGCGACGTCATCATGGGCGCGGTCGTCGCGACGGATGCCTCGCTCGCCGCCCGCATCACCGGCCGGCGTTCGCTCGGCGGCGCGATCCCGTCGGCGTTCGAGGCCTTCCTCGCACTGCGGGGCCTGCGCACCCTGGCCGTACGCCTCGACCGGGCAGAGCAGAACGCGCAGGCACTCGTCGAGCGGCTGACCGGTCATCCCGCACTCGACGAGGTGCGCTACCCCGGCTTCGGGGCGATCGTCTCGATCGTGCTGCGCGGCGGCGCCGGCCCCGCCGACCACCTCGTCGCCCTGACCCGGCTGTGGATCCACGCCACGAGCCTCGGCGGCGTCGAGTCGACCTTCGAGCGCCGCCGCCGCTGGCCCGCCGAAGCGCCCACGATCCCCGACGGCCTCGTCCGCCTGTCGGTCGGCATCGAGAACGTCGACGACCTCGCCACCGACCTGCTGCAGGCGCTCGACGCCGTCGACGCGACGCGCTGAGCCCGCCCGCCTCGACCCCCCGGCGTTTCACGGGTCGCACGACGGCTCGGCCGGCGCGCCGGCGGCGCACGGCGTGTCGCCCCAATCATCGTGCAACTCGTGACGGCGGCTCGGCTCACCGGCGTGACGGCGCGAGCGCCTATTCGGCCGGCAGCCGCGGCACGCCAGGCGCCACCCCGTCGAACAGCAGCACGGGCATGGCGCCGAGCGGCATCGAGCGCACGCGCGCGCGCCGCACCTCGGTCGGCTCGAAGCCGGCGTCGAGCAGCGCCTGCTCGGTGTCGCGGTCCAGATGGCAGCCGTGGCACCAGCGCACCGAGCACGGGGTGGCCGCGCGCTGCACGAACCGCTTCAGCGAGCCGGCGGGCGCGCCCACGTGCTCGACGAACACGACCCGCCCACCGGGGGCGAGCACGCGGCGCACCTCGGCGAGCACGGCGGCCTGGTCGCCGACCGAGCACAGCACGTAGCTCGCGATGACGGCGTCGAACGAGGCATCCGGGACCGGGATGCGCTCGGCGCCGTCCGCGAGCGGCGCGGCGCTGTGGCCCCACTCGCGTGCCCTGACCGCCAGTTCGCGTCGGCGGTCGTCGTCGGGCTCGAGCCCGGTCCAGACGACACCGGGGTGGAGCGCCCCGAAGTTCTCGCCCTCGCCGGCGCCGATCTCGAGCACGCGCCCGCGCACGCGCCC
>JBDIAF010000374.1:0-2839 GCA_039812245.1 Agromyces sp.
GGTCCCAGTTGTAGACCTGGTCGGCCCCGAGCTCCTCGACCCGCAGCACCGCATCGCGGATCGCCGGGTAGTTCGCGTGCTGGGGCTGCAGTTGCACGCCGAGGCGCGCGGGAGCGTCGAGGGTCATGCACCCAGCCTACGGATGCCTCGGGGCGCGGCGTCCCGCCGAGGCATCCGGTGTGGCCGGCTCAGGGGATGACGAGCTCGATGCTCGCCGTGTCGGCCTCCTGCCCGTAGTCCTGCACGTCGGCGTCGAGCACGAGCACGGTGCCCGGTCCGAGGTACTCGAAGGCGTACTGGATCGCGGGCAGATCGGCGGCGATGCCCTCGTCGTCGATGCGCTGGTACTCCCATTCCTCGTCGTCGACGAGGACGAGGGCGACCGGGTAGATGCGGGCGTCCGGGTCGGGCGACATCGCACCGTAGGTGCCCGATTCGCCCAGCACGTAGAAGTCCTCCTCGAGGATCGCCCCGTCGGCGTCGACGACGATCGAGAGCAGGGCGTCCTGGTACTCCTCGTCGCCCGGCGCCACGTACTCGAGCGGCACGTCGATCGTGCGGTAGCCGGTGCGCGGGTCGGTGGTGACGTCCTGGTAGACGTCCATCACCTCGTCGCCGTCGGTCAGCGTCAGGTAGCTCAGGTCGTACTGCGCCGTGACGGATGCCTCGCCGGCTCCCAACGTGAGCGGCGCGGGCATCTCGGCGAGGTAGACGATGTCGTCGCCGTCCCGGTAGCCCGCTGACACCGTCGAGCTGATCACGGCCGCCGCCGACGCGAGCGGCAGCTTCGCGGTGAACGTGACCCCTGTGTCGTCGAACGTCGCCTGCACGGCGTCGTCGCCCGTCTCGAACCGCGCCCGCACGTCGTCCGCGAGCCGGCCGCCGCTCTGGAAGAACGCCGACAGTGCGTCGGGCCATGCGGGCACGCCGTCCAGGTAGAGGTAGCCCTGCGAGAAGTACCGCTCGACCTCGGGGAAGTAGATCGACAGCCCCGACGCCGAGTCGGTCGCCGGCCCGGTCGTCTCGTCGAGCACGAGCGCGTCGAGCGACTGCGCGACCGCGTCGGCGGCGGCCGCCACCTCGGGCCCGCCCGTCGCGGCGAGGTTCTGCACGTAGCCGCCGAGGTCGATCTGGTTCGTCGCCAGCTCGGGGTCGGGGTTGCGGCCGAACTCGAGCACCTCAGTCTGCGCGGTCGCGAAGCCCGGGCCGAGCCCGTCGGGGTCGGCCTCGTAGACGTCGGCGAGCTGCTGCACGGCCTGCTGCACGCCGGCCACCCGGCCGAGGTCGAGCATCGCGAGGGTGATGTCGGCCCCGGTGCCCCATTCCTCGGCCTGCGCGGCGTAGCCCTCGATGAAGGCCGAGCCGAGCTCGGTCGGGCTCGTCTCGGGGGCCGCGGCGAGGACCGCGAGCTCTTCGTAGTTCCAGCCGTGGCCCGGCTCGAGCTCCTGCGAGCCGACCATGTAGTCGGCGTGCGCGGACATGACGCTCGCCACCTCGTAGGTCGACATGAGGCACGCGTCGAAGCCGAGCAGGTCGAGGCGCTCGATGCCGGCCCGGTCGAGTCCGTCGGTGAGCCCCTCGTCCATCTCGGCGAGGTCGAGCACGTCCATGCCGTCGGTCTCGTCGGGCCCCATGCCGGGCCAGCCCGCACCATGATCCCAGAGCACCAGGCCGTAGTGCTCGGCCGGGAACCGTTCCGCAGTGTCGGCGACGAAGTCGGCGAGGGTGGCGGGGTCGCCCATGTTCAGCTCGCCGGGCTCGTCGACGACCTCCAGGTGATCCTGCTGCACCAGGAAGGAGACGGTGTCCTCCCAGTCGTCGAGATCGACGGCGGGGTCGGCCGTGTAGTCGGGGCTGCGGTCTACGAGCGCCACGATGTTGACCTCGTCGGTCGAACCGACCGACGCCATCTCGGCGATGTCGTCGAGCGCGTACGGCTCGAGGTCGGTGTCGCCGATCATGTACACCATGAGGGTCCAGCTGTCGGGCCCGTCGCCGTCCCCCGCTGCGGCCGGAGCCGACCACGGCCTCCAGACCACCACGCCGACGAGGACCAGCACCGCCACCAGCACGCCGGCGACCGCCACGGCGATCCCCCACCGCTTCTTCCCAGACATGCCGCGAGTCTGGCAGCCCGTGGCGCGCCGCGGCGGCGGCGCGGCCCGCCTGCGGCGGGTTCTCCCGGATCGCGTGAGACGGCGCCCGCGTTCGCCCCGGGCCCCGCGCGTCGACGCCGGACTCGCCTGCTCTGGAGGGATCGGGCGAGTCCGGCGGCGCTACGCGGTTCCACCTACTCCTTGAGGTCGAGCATCGGCGTCGGCCGGCGGAAGCCCTTCGTCGCGATCGCGAGGATGATCACGCCGAGCGCGAGCCACGAGAGGCCGACGATGAAGGTACGGCCCGAGAGGCTCGTCCAGAGCCACACCGTCAGGCCGAAGCCGATGAGCGGCAGGATGAGGTTGCGCAGCACCGCCACGCCCGAACGCTCCTTCCGGTCGATGTAGTAGTGCTTGATCACCGAGAGGTTCACCACCGAGAACGCGATGAGCGCGCCGAAGCTGATCATCTCGCTGAGCAGGGTGAGGTCGAACACGAGCGCGAGCAGCGACACCGCCGAGACGATGAGGATCGCGACGACCGGCGTGCCGAAGCGCGTGCTGAGGTGGCCGAAGACCGAGCGCGGCAGGACGCCGTCGCGGCCCATCGCGAACAGGATGCGGGCCACCGATGCCTGCGAGGTCAGCGCCGAGCCGGTGGCGCCGGCGACGTAGCCGGCGATGAACAGCACAGAGAGCGCCTGGCCGCCGACCGAGGCGACGACGTCGATCGAGGCCGTGTC
>JBDIAF010000375.1:0-2837 GCA_039812245.1 Agromyces sp.
CTCCCACAGGAAGAACGGACTCGAGGCGAAGCGCGAGGGCGTCACCTCGGCGAGATCGGCGGCGCGGCCGCCCATCGCGGCGAGCGCGGCGACCGCGTTCAGGTACTGGTAGGTCATGCAGCCGGCCTCGAGCAGCCGCTCGAAGTCGCTGCAGACCCGGATGGCGCCCTCGAGGTCGCCGTCGCGCATCCACGACGCCGCGGCCTCGTCGAAGTCGGGGTCGGGCGAGCCGGCGAAGGTGCGGGGCCCGCCGACGTCGTGGGCCATGTGGCCCGAGGTGAGGATCGCGACGCGCGCGTCCGAGTCCCAGCGCTCGATCGACTGCCGCAGGTGCTCGCCGAGGGCGACGAAGCGGCGCACCGAGGGCACGGGCGGCAGCGAGGCATTGGTCGTCGCGAGTGGTGAGGTAGCTGACGGCGTTCACGAGGTCCTGCAGCTGCTTGGCGGGCGAGAGGATCCCTCGGTCGCCGCCCGAGTCGCCGAAGCCGCGGTAGTCGATGACGAGGACGGCGAAGCCGGCGGCGACGAGCGCCTCGTGGTAGCGGACGTAGAGCTTGGCGTCCTTCAGCCCGAGCCAGCCCGGCCCCTGCACGATCGCGCGGTAGGGGCCCTCGGTGTCGGGCGTCCGCCAGATCGCGGCGATGCGATCGCCCTCGCTGTGGAACTCGACGTCCGTCGTTCTCATGCTGCGGGTCCCTCTCTCGACGCTTCGTTGCGCGGGGCCCGGCACGCGGCGGATGAATCGGCATCCGCGGTGTCGATCGAAGACCTCGATCGGGCCCGCCATGGCCATCATGTCGTATCTTGGATCCAGAATCCAGTATTGATTCGAAATCGCATGCGGCGATAAGCTTTCGACGATCAGCCGGGCGGGTTTGCCCGGCATCGAAGCCGCCGGGCGGATTGCCCGGCTCCTGTGGTCCGGGATTGGGCCGCGCGTCGCCGACGCCCGTCGGCACTGTTCGCCGCCCCATCCACCGGAGACCGCACGATGACTCGAACCGCCCGCGCGCCCCGTCGCGCCAACCGCCCGCTCGCCCTCGCCGCCGCAGCGGCCGCCGCCGCAACGCTCGGCCTCAGCTCCTGCGCCGCGCCCGCCGCGGCCGAGCACCCCGATTCCGCTGACACCGCACGAAGCGGTTACCCGCTCACGATCGACAACTGCGGCACCGAGGTGACCTTCGAACAGGCGCCCGAGCGCGTCGTCACGATCAAGTCCTCGACACTCGAGCTCATGCTCGCCCTCGGCCTCGGCGACCGCGTCGTCGGCACCGCCTTCACCGACGGCCCGGTGCCCGAGGCGTACGCCGACGAGGCCGCCGAGCTCGAGTCGATCTCGGACAAGGTGCCCTCGCAGGAGGCGACCCTCGAGCGGGAGCCCGACCTCGTCTACGCCGGCTGGGAGTCGAACCTCTCGGCCGAGGGCGCCGGCGAGCGCGACGCCCTCGCGCAGCTTGGCGTCGGCACCTACGTCGCGCCCGCCGCGTGCAAGGGGGCCGGGTACATGCCCGACCCGCTGACGTTCGACGAGGTGTTCGCCGAGTTCGAGGAGGCCGGCGCGATCTTCGACGTGCCCGACGCGGCGTCCGAGCTCGTCGCGGCGCAGCGGGCGCAGCTCGAGGCGATCGAGGCGATCGCCGACGGGCTGACCGCCCTCTGGTACAGCTCGGGCGACGAGACCCCCTTCGTCGGCGCCGGCATCGGCGCCCCGCAGATGATCATGCAGGCTGCCGGACTCGACAACGTCGCCGCCGACGTGCACGACACCTGGACCTCGATGAGCTGGGAGGCGATCGTCGAGGCGAACCCCGACGTCATCGTGCTCGTCGACGCCGCGTGGAACACGGCCGAGCAGAAGATCGCGCACCTCGAGCAGAACCCCGCGACCGCGGCGCTGCCCGCCGTGCAGGCCAAGCGGTACGTCGTCGTCGACTTCCCCGCGACCGAGGCCGGCGTGCGCAACGTCGACGCGGTCGCCTCGGTCGTCGAGCAGCTCGAGGCCCTGGAGGGCTGATGTCCCGCCCCGTCGCCCCTCGCCGGTCGAGTAGCGAAGCGCATCGAGACCACGCACCGGGTCCCGATACGCTCGTCGACGCTCGCTACTCGACCGCTGGGGACGACGCGCGCGCGCCGCGCCGCTCGGCGCGCGCGCTCTGGCTCGGATGCCTCGGCGTCGCGCTGCTGCTGGCCTCGATCCTGATCGCGGTGACGATCGGGCCCGCCTCGCTCTCGCCCGGCGACGTGCTCGCGAGCCTCGGCGCCCACCTCGGCCTCGGCGAGCCGACGCTCTCGCCCCTGCGCGACGGCATCGTGTGGCAGCTGCGCATGCCGCGCGTGCTCACGGCCGCCGCAGTCGGCGCCGGACTCGCGCTCTGCGGGGCCGTCATGCAGGCCGTCATCCGCAATCCCCTCGCCGACCCCTACCTGCTCGGTCTCTCGTCGGGGGCCTCGGTCGGCGCCGTCGTGGTGCTCGTGCTCGGCTGGGCGGTGCTGTTGCCCGTCGCCGCGTTCGGCGGGGCGCTCGTCGCGCTCCTCGCGACGCTCGGCCTCGCATTCGGCGCCGGCCGGGCGGGCGGTGCGGCGAGAGGCACGGGTGCCCGCCTCGCACCGACCGCGACCGTGCTCGCCGGGGTCGCCGTGACGAGCGTGTTCGGCGCGGTCACGAGCCTCGTCATCTTCTGGAGCGCGACGAACGACAGCTACCGCGAGATCCTCAACTGGCTGCTCGGCTCGCTCGCCGGCACCGACTGGACCTCGGTCGCGATCGCCGGCGTCGCCCTCGCCGTCGTCGGCGTGCCGCTGCTCGCGAGCGCGCGCACGCTCGACGCCTTCGCGGT
>JBDIAF010000376.1:0-2831 GCA_039812245.1 Agromyces sp.
TGACCTCAAGCGCGGTTGAGGTCCTAGGGTCGATCTGGTGACCGAACCGACGAGCTCAGAGATCGACCGCGACGAGGCATCCGGCCCCGTCGTGCCCGCCGCCGCCGCCGCGCCCGGTGCCGCCGCTGCCGATGCCGCCGAGACGCCGCTGCCCGCCTCGGGGCCGCTCGCGAAGCCGTATCGCTGGCTCTCGATCGGCATGTTCTCGCTGATCTTCCTCGCCGCCTTCGAGGCGATGGCCGTGACGACGATCATGCCGCTCGTGGCGAGCGACCTCGACGGCGAGGCGCTCTTCGCGCTCGCGTTCGCGGTGCCGCTCGCGGCCGGCATCATCGGCATGGTCCTCGCGGGCAACTGGACCGACCGCTCGGGCCCGCTGCCCTCGCTCGTCACCTCGGCCGTGCTGTTCGTCGTCGGCCTCGTCGTCGCCGGCACCGCGAGCGACATGACCGTGTTCATCGTCGGCCGCTTCCTGCACGGCATCGCGGGGGCCGCGGTGATCGTGCCGCTGTACGTGCTGGTCGGGCGCATCTACCCCGAGGCGCTGCGCGCGCGGGTGTTCGCCGGCTTCGCGGCCGCCTGGGTCATCCCGTCGATCGTCGGCCCCGCGCTCGCGGGCGTCGTCGCCGAGCAGCTGAGCTGGCACTGGGTGTTCCTCGGGGTGATCGCGCTCGTCGTGCCCGCGGCCGCCATGATCCTGCCGCCGATCCTGCGCGTGCGGAGCCGTGTGCAGGGCGATCCGGCCGTCGCATGGAGCCTCTCCCGCGTGGGCTGGGCCGTGCTCACCGCCGCGGGCGCGCTCGGCGTCTCGCTCGCGAAGGAGTTCGCCGAGCCGTGGCGCTGGGTCGTCGCGGTCGTGTCGATCGCGATCGTCGTGGTCGCGGTGCGGCCGCTGCTGCCGGCCCGCACGCTGCTCGCCGCTCGCGGGCTGCCGGCCACGGTGCTGCTGCGCCTCATCGTCGCCGGGGCCTTCTTCGGCAGCGAGATCTACCTGCCCTACCTGCTGATGGACGAGTACGGCTTCGACCCGAGCCTCGCGGGCGCCGTGCTCACGGGTGCCGGCGTCAGCTGGGCCGCCGCGTCGTGGCTGCAGGGCCGCATCGGCGACCGGGTCTCGAACACGCGGGCCGTCGTGATCGGCTCGTCGCTGCTCGCCCTCGCGCTCGCGGTCGTGCTGGCGGTCGCCCTGTTCCGCCTCGAGCCCGCCGTCGCGTTCGTCGCGTGGACGCTCGCGGGCGGCGCGATGGGGTTCATGTACCCCCGCTTCTCGGTCGCCGTGCTGAGCCTCTCGCCGGTGTCGGCGCAGGGCTTCAACAGCGCAGCGCTGTCGATCGCCGAGTCGCTCGGCGCGTCGGTGGCGCTCGCGATCACGGCGCTCGTCTCGAGCGTGTTCGCGGCCGGCGGCTTCGCGCCCGACTTCGCCGTCACCGTCGTGATCGCGCTCGTCGCCGTGCTGCTCGCCTCGCGGGTGCGACCGATCTCGACCGCGGCCTGAGTCGGGCCCGGCCGACGTCGATTCGATTCGACCGCCCGTTGTGACTGTCACATTCCGACGTGGGCGCTTTTGGCTCCGGCGTGCATAATGGAACCGACGACGATGTGAACGTGCACATCAGGACGGCGAGCATGACTTCTCCGCAGGGCAAGGGGCGGGCCCCGAGCATCCGCGATGTCGCGCGCCTGGCCGAGGTGTCGCACCAGACCGTGTCGCGGGTGCTCAACGATCACCCCAGCATCAGGCCCGAGACGCGCGATCGCGTGCTGCGGGCGATGGAGACGCTGCAGTACCGCCCGAACCGCGCCGCGCGCACGCTCGTGACCAGCCGGTCGGCGACTATCGGGGTGCTCGCCGCGATGAGCTCGACCTACGGGCCGGCGACGAGCATCGCCGCGATCGAGGACGCGGCGCGCGAGCACGGCTACTACGTGAACACCGCGAACCTCGCCGACTCGTCGCCCGAGGGCATCGCCGACGCGATCGAGCACCTCATGCTGCAGGCCATCGAGGGGCTCGTCGTCATCGCCCCGCAGGTGCGCACCTTCGAGGTGCTCGCCGCCTCGGCGATCGGCGTGCCCTTCGTCAGCCTCCAGTCGACCGGCCGCCGCGACCACCTCGCGCTCTCGATCGACCAGGTCACCGGCGCCCGGCGCGCCACCCAGCACCTCGTCGACCTCGGACACCGCGAGATCGTGCACCTCGCCGGCCCGCAGGACTGGATCGAGGCCGAGGCGAGGATGCGGGGGTTCCTCGACGCCGTCTACGACGCCGATCTCGACCTGCACCCGCCGATCCTCGGCGACTGGACGGCCGACTTCGGGTACTACGCCGGCACCGAGCTCACCCATCGGCGCGACTTCACGGCGGTGTTCGCCGCGAACGACGAGATGGCCATCGGCCTCATGCACGCGTTCCGCGACGCGGGCCTCGACGTGCCGGGCGACATCAGCGTCGTCGGCTTCGACGACGTCCCCGTGGCGAAGCACGTCGCGCCGACGCTCACCACCGTCCACCAGGACTTCCGCGAGATCGGCCGGCGCGCCGTCGCGCTGCTGCTCGGCCAGGTGCGCGGCGAGCACCGCATCGAGGTCGACGAGATCGTGCCCCGCCTCGTCGTGCGCGGTTCGACCGGGCCCGCGCGTGTGCGCGCTCTCACCGCGACGCGCTGATTCGGGCGGTCCTCGCGGGTTGCGGCTTGACAGCATCGCCCATCGGATGCAGCATGGTGTCGATGTGAACGGTCACACGACGTTCGCATCGCACAGCACTCACCGACACCGAGGTCCAACGTGAATCCGTCGACGACGACCGCCGCCCCCGAGGCGAGGCCATG
>JBDIAF010000377.1:0-2830 GCA_039812245.1 Agromyces sp.
GACGATCGTGCGGGCGTAGAGCACGCTGCGGCCGGCCGCGGCGTCGCCCTCGGCGGCGGCGGTCGCGGCGTCGCGGTGCAGCTCGGCGGTCGCGCCCGCGGCGGCGTGCGGGGTGAGCCAGTTGAGGAGCGCCCCGTCCGATCGGGTCGCGGCCAGCTCGCGCATGCGAGGGCCGAGGGCGCCGACGACGATCGCGGCGTCGCTGCGCTGCCGCAGGGCCTCGATGCCGTCGCGCACGAGGGCGAGGGGCTTCGGCGCGCGGCCGGACCCGATGCCGATCGTCGTTCGGGGCTCGGGCAGGCCGCCGAGCTCGAGCGTCGACGCGGGTCGCCGGTCGAGCGGGATGACCCCGGTGGCGAGGCGCAATGACTCGGTGACCGCCGCTGCGCCGCGCAGGCGCTCGAGCGAGTCGGCGCCCGCGAGGTCGTTGACCCACAACGCGTGGAAGCCGAGGCGCTCGATGCGGGGCGCGAGCGCGCGCACGGTCTCCTGGGGAGTGAGGTTCGTGATGCCGATCGAGACCGGGGTGCGCACGAGGATGCCCGTCAGCCGGCGTAGCCGCCCACGAGGCGCACCGCGCCGCCGTCGACGCCCTTCGCGCCCTGCTCCCAGGCGCCGCCGCCGTCCGGCGGGGTGCCGAGGTGCACGGTGCCGGTCTGCCAGGCGGGCAGGCCGAGCGCGTCGAGCGCGGCGATCACCTCGGCCGCCTTCGCCTCGTCGACGACGGCGAAGAACCCGATGCCGAGGTTCCAGGTGCCCTCGGTCGACTCGAGGGTCGTGCCCGCGAGCTCGTTGAGCACGCGGAACACGGGGGCCGGCGACCACGTCGAACGGTCGACCTCGGCGTACGAGCCCAGCGGCAGCACGCGCGCGAGGTTGGCGGCGATGCCGCCGCCCGTCACGTGCGAGAGGGCGTGCACGGCGTCGCCGTGCGGGCCGGCGAGGAGTTCGACGAGCTGGCCCGAGTAGAGGCGGGTGGGCTCGAGCAGGGCCTCGCCCCAGGTCGTTCCGAGTTCATCGGACGGATCGACGAAGTCGATCTTCGCCCGACGAAGAATACTGCGGACGAGCGAGAAGCCGTTCGAGTGCAGGCCGCTCGAGGCGATCGCGATGACGGCGTCGCCGTCGCCGACCCGGTCGGCGCCGAGCGCCCGGTCGGCCTCGACGATGCCGACCGCGGCACCGGCGACGTCGTAGTCGTCGACGCCCATGAGGCCGGGGTGCTCGGCGGTCTCGCCGCCGACGAGGGCCGTGCCGGTCTCGGCGCAGGCCTTCGCGATGCCCGTGACGATCGAGGCGATGCGCTCGGGAACGACCTTGCCGCACGCGATGTAGTCGGTCATGAACAGCGGCTTCGCGCCCACCACGACGATGTCGTCGACGACCATGCCGACGAGGTCCTGCCCGATGGTGTCGTGACGGTCGAGCGCCTGCGCAATCGCGATCTTGGTGCCGACGCCGTCGGTCGAGGTCGCGAGCAGGGGGCGCTCGAACCGCTTCGCGAACGAGAGGTCGAAGAGGCCGGCGAAGCCGCCGACGCCGCCGAGCACGTTCGGCCCGTGGGTCCCGGCGACCGCCGCCTTCATGAGTTCGACGGCGAGGTCGCCGGCGGCGGTGTCGACTCCGGCCGCGGCATAGGAGGAATTCGCGCTCACCCTCCAAGGGTAGCGGGGTGCGGGCGACTAGAATTGCCGTATGCAAGCGGGGGCGACGCCGTCGTGGGTGATCCGTGAGAACGCGGGTCAGGGGGTCCTGCTCGCGCTCTATCTCCGCGAGGTGCTGGCGATCGCCTCGCCGGCCGAGCTGCCGCGGCTGCGCGACGTCGGTCCGGTCGGCGACGTGCGGCTCGCCGTCGATGCGCAGGACGCGCTCGAGCGGCAGTGGCGCGAGTACTGGGCGATGACGGTCGAGCCCGAAGACCACCGCTCGCCCGTGCCGCTCGAGCTGGTCGACGCCTACGGCACCTGGGTCGCGCTGCCGACGAGCGGCGCCGAGGCGCTGGCCGCCGCGATCGTGCCGCACGCCGAGGCCGCGCTGGCCTGGGCGGAGTGGGCGCACGGCAACTACCGCACGGCCTCGAAGGCCCGGCGCGGCGACTCGTACCGCGCGTACGCGGGCACGATCGCCGAGCACGAGCGGGAGGTCGGGCGGCGCGCGCACTCGTTCGAGCTCAACGTCGAGGTGGTGCCCCTCACCGAGACCGGCATCTGGTGGATCGGCTCGAAGACCGTCGCCGTCACCGACACGCTGCGCGGCGACGCCGCGGCGTTCGACGATGCGATCCACCCGATCATCGCCGAGCTGGCGTGACCGTCGTGACAGACTCGATGGCATGAGCATCTGGTTCGGCGAGCCCTCCCTCGAGTGGGCGAACTCGCGCAGCGGCGGCACCGCGATCGAAGCGCTCGGCATCGAGATGATCGAGCTGACCGACGACTCGCTGAAGGGGCGGATGCCCGTCGACGGCCGCACGCGCCAGCCGGGCGGCGTGCTGCACGGCGGGGCGTCCGTCGCCCTCGCCGAGACGCTCGCCAGCTGGGGCGCGAGCATGACGGTCGACCCAGAGAAGTTCTACTGCGTCGGCATGGAGATCAACGCGAACCACGTGCGCCCGGTGGCCGAGGGCTGGGTCTACGGCGAGGCGCGCCCGCTCACCCGCGGCCGCACCACCCAGGTGTGGGACATCAAGATCACGGATGCCTCGGGCAAGCTCGTGTGCATCTCGCGCTGCACGATGGCCGTGCTGCCGACGCCCTCGCAGTACTGAGCTCAGCGCCGCCAGTCCTCGGTGACGACGCTGCACGGGAACGTGAGCACGTTGAACGCCGCC
>JBDIAF010000378.1:0-2828 GCA_039812245.1 Agromyces sp.
GGCGCGGGGCGCTCGGCCGCATCGTGCCAGGCCCGGCGCAGCGGCTCGAGCAGGTCGGCGCACTCGCGCGTCGAGTCGGGGTCGCGGGCGATGTTCGCGCGCACGAGCCCTCGGTAGACGTAGTCGTAGATCGCCATCAGCCGGCGCGCGCCGTCCCACACCTCGACGTCGAGGGTCCGCTGCAGCTCGGTCACGATGTCCTGCGCGTGCAGCAGCTGGGCGGATGCCTCGTCCCAGCGTTCCTCGCGCTGCGCGCGCTCGGCGCGGTAGAGGTCGAGCAGCAGCCGGTCGTAGAGCATCGTGAGCAGCTGCGCGGGGCTCGCGGCCAGCACGGCGTTGCGCTGGTACTCGTTCAGGCGATCGGCCATGGCCTGGCTTCCCTCTCTGGTCACTTCTCGGTCTTCGGGGTCCACGTGGGCAGGTTCGCGAGCTGCGAGGCGAGGAAGCTCGACTGCGCGTTCATGTTGCTGAGAGCGACCTCGAGGGCGGAGTAGGTGCGCTTCAGGGTCGCCTCGCGCTGGGCGAGCCGGGTCGTCCACGACTCGATCTGGCGGTCGAGGTCGGCGATCGTCGCCTGCCGCCCTTGGATCTGCGTGGTCAGCAGCCCGTCGTACCGGTCGGAATAGCGGTCGGCGACGTCGGCCACGCGCGTGGCCACGGTCGCGAACGCCGCCCGCACCCGCTCGGGGTCCTCGGCGAGGGCGGCGGTGAAGCGCTCGGCGTCGAACTCGAGCTGCCCGGTCTTCGAGATGCTGATGCCGAGCGGTGCGATCGAGGCGCCGTCGACGGGCGCCTGGACCGCCGCGACGAGCGCCTGCCGCAGGGTGCGGATGTTCGCGTCGCTCGTGAAGCTGCCGAGGGCGGTGATGGCGTTGCCCGAGGCATCCGTCGTCTTCGTCGTCGCCGACTTCAGGTCGACGAAGGCGAGCAGGTCCTTGATGCGGTCGAGGAAGGCGGAGGCGGCGGTCGTCGACGCCGCCGCGTCGGCGGCGACGTCGATCGCGACCGGGCCGGCGGTGACGGCGGAGACCGTGACGTCGACGCCCGGCAGCAGGTCGGTGAAGGTGTTGGTGGCGTTCGTGAGGCGCTGCTCTGCGGCGGTGCCGGCGAAGAGCACGATCTCGGCGTCGGCGCCCTGGCGCAGCAGCGAGGCCCCCGGCTGCGAGGTGAGCTCGGGCGCAGTGCCGGCGTCGACCTCGGCCTCGCCGCCGACGAAGACCCGGAACGCGGTGTCGGCGCCGGTCTCGGTCGAGGCGAACTGCAGGCGCGAGAGCGGGGCGCCGCCGGCGTCGGTGCCGGCCTGGATGCGGGTGACGCGGATGCCGAGCTCGGCCGCGTTCACGGCGCGGGCGACGTCCTCGGGGGCGTTGCTGCTCGCCACGATCTGGGTGCGGCTGCCGTCGGGCCGCACGATCGTGAGCACCGGGGGCACGCCCGGCCAGCTCGGCATGGCGGCCGAGACCATGACGTGCGCGCTCGCGACGCGGGCGACGGTGAGGTCGATGCCGCCGGGAGTCGCCTCGGCCCGGGTCGCGACGGTCACCGAGGGGGCGGAGGAGGTGGCGACGGTCTTCGCGATCGCCTCGGGCTTCGCGGCCGTGCGGGCCTGCTCGAGCAGCGCGGCGAGGCGCGTGTTCAGGGTCTGCAGGTCGGTGACGACGGTGTTGGCCTTCGCCTTGCTCTGCACGAGGAGCGTGCGAGGGGCCGCCTCGACCGACATGAGCTTCGCGAGCAGCTCGGTCGTGTCGAGCCCGCTGGCGAGGCCGTCGAGGGAGATGCCCATGCGCTGCGACTCCTGGTCTACGTCTGGTGGAACGGATGGAACGGTTCGAACGGGTGGAACGGGCCGGCGGGGCCTGGCGCGGGTGCGCGTCGCCAGGCCCCGCCGGGATCAGGGATGCCCCGCGGCTCAGCCGAGGAGCTTGAGCACGCCCTGGTTGGCCTGGTTGGCCTGGGCGAGCATCGAGGTGCCGGCCTGCGACAGGATCGAGGCGCGGGTGTAGCTGACCATCTCGGCGGCCATGTCGGTGTCGCGGATGCGGCTCTCGGCGGCCGACAGGTTCTCGGCCGAGACGTTGAGCGTGCGGATCGTCGACTCGAAGCGGTTCTGCTGCGCACCGAGGTCGGCGCGTGCGGTCGAGATGGCGGTGATGGCGGTGTCGATCGCGGTGAGCGTCGTGTTCGAGGCCGTGTTGGTGCTGACGTCGAAGCCGGCGCCGGCGGTCGTCGCGTCGGTGCCGATGAGGGTGCCGACGGCCGTGCCGACGTTGGTGCGGCTGACGGCGATGACGTCGGCCGTGCCGGTGTTGTCGCCCGCGCCGACCTGGAAGTTCAGCGCGGCGCCGCCCTTCAGCAGGTCGATGCCGTTGAAGTTCGTGCCCTCCGACACGCGCCAGAGCTCGATGCTGAGGGCGTCGGCCTCCTTCTTGATCGCCGCGCGCGAGTCGGCGTTGTTCGAGTCGTTGCCGCCCTGCACCGCGAGGTCGCGCATGCGGTGCAGGATGTTGTGCACCTCGGTCAGGGCGCCTTCAGCGGTCTGGATGACCGAGATGCCGTCCTGGGCGTTGCGCGCCGCGACCTTGGTGCCCGAGATCTGCGAGCGCAGGCCCTCGGAGATCGCGAGGCCGGCGGCGTCGTCTGCCGCGCGGTTGATGCGCAGGCCGCTCGAGAGCTTCTCGAGCGACTTCGACAGCTCGTTCTGCGTGTTGGTCAGGTTGCGGTGCGCGTTGAACGCCGCAACGTTGGTGTTGATCTGCATACCCATGGTGATCGCTCCTTGATCGGTCGCGGTCCGTCCGTGGACCGTCGGAACGCACTGTCGGCTGCCG
>JBDIAF010000379.1:0-2820 GCA_039812245.1 Agromyces sp.
AGGCGACGCCCACCGCCAGCACGAGCGCGGCCCGCATCGGGGCCCGCCAGACGAAGAGGCGGTACCGCGCGTCGATCGAGGCGATGCATGCGATCGACACGAGGAGCGCCGCCAGCGTGATCAGGTTCACCTCGAGGCTCCGGCGTGCCAGGGCTCGGGCAGCGGGCCGGTCGTGCGGTCGCCGCGCAGCGCCTTGGCCACGAGCTCGGCGCTGATGAGGCACATGGGCAGTCCGATGCCTGGGATCGTCGTCGCGCCCGCGAAGTGGAGCCCGCGGACGGTGCGCGAGGTCGTGCGCCCGCGCAGGAACGCGCTCTGCCGAAGCGTGTGCGCCGGCCCCAGCGCGGAGCCGCGCCAGGAGTGGAACCAGCGCTCGAAGTCCGCGGGGCCGACGGTGCGGCGCACGGTCACGCGGGCGGCCAGGTCGGGAACCCCCGCGTGACGGGCCAGCCGGTCGATGGTGCGGTCGACGAGCGCCTCGACCTCGGGATCGCCGGCGCCGCCCACGCCCCCGGCGCCGATCGAGACGTCGGCCGGCACCGGGACGAGCAGGAACAGGTTCTCGTGTCCCGGCGGCGCGACCGACGGGTCGGTCGCACTCGGCATGCACGCGTAGAACGACGCCGGATCGGGCACCCGGGGCCGCCGCCCGAAGACGCTGTCGAAGTTGCGATGCCAGTCGTCGGCGAACCAGAGCGTGTGGTGGCCGAGTTCCGGCATCCGTCCGCGCACGCCGAGCATCGCGAGCACGGCGCCCGGGCCGGGGTTCCGCCGGCGCCAGCCCCGCGGGCTGCGGCCGCGATGGGCCCGGGGCAGCAGCACCGTGTCGGTGTGATGCTGGTCGACCGCCGAGACGACGACGTCGGCCGCGACCAGCTCGCCGCCCGGGGCATCCGGGTCTCGCAGCCGCACCCCGGTCGCGCGACCGGCTTCGACCTCGATGGCCGCGACCTCGGCACCGGTGCGCAGTTCGGCGCCGGCCGCCCGCGCGAGGCGGGCGATCGCCTCGACCACCTCGCCGAACCCGCCCATCGGGTAGAAGACGCCGTCGGCGAGGTCGAACCGGCTCATCAGGTGGTACATGCTCGGCGTCGTCGACGGCGAGCCGCCGAGGAAGACGGCCGGGTAGCCGAGGACCTGCCTGAGCCGAGGGTCGCGGAACGAGCGCGCGACCATGCGATCGAGCGGCTCGAGGAGCAGACGCGCGAGCGTCGCGCCCCGGCGCAGCACCGCGCCGCCGGCGAGCGCCGCCGGGGTGGAGAAGTCGGTGTACAGGAATCGCTCCATGGCGAGGCGGTAGGCCTCGTCGGCCGAGTCCAGATGGCGTGCGAGTGCGGCGCCGGCGCCCGGCTCGACGCGTTCGAACAGGGCGACGGATGCCTCGCGGTCGGCGTGCACGTCGAGCGCACCGGGGTGGCGCTCGAACAGCACCCGGTAGCCCGGATCGAGGCGGACCAGCTCGAGCTCGTCGGCGGTGCTCGAGCCCATGAGCCGGAAGAAGTGCTCGAACACCTCGGGCATCAGGAACCACGACGGCCCCGTGTCGAAGCGGAAGCCCGCGGCGTCCCAACGGCCGGCGCGCCCGCCGAGCTCGTCGCGCGCCTCGAAGAGGGTCACGTCGTGTCCGTCGCGCGCGGCGAGCGCCGCCGTCGCGAGACCCGCGACCCCGCCCCCGATGACGACGACCCGGCTCATCGGATCTCCCCAGCCGTCCGGCCGGGTGCTGCCGCCGCCCGGCCGAGCAGCAGCAGCTTGCGGCCACCCGGAACCCGCACCCGCGTGGTCGCCAGTTCGGCCGCCGGCGTGCGACGCAGCCGCGCGGACAGCTCGCCGAAGAGCGCGTGGGCCGCAGCCACGGCGCGCCGGCTGCCGGCGGGCAGCTCGGGCACGACCCCGCCGGCGAGCTCGAGCTCGGCGTCGATGCGATCGAGGATCCGTCGCTTGTCGTCCTCGCCGAGGTTCGCGGGGTCGACGCCCGGGAAGTAGCGACGGCCGCGCTCGCCGTAGTCGTCGGCGAGATCGCGCAGGAAGTTCACTCGCTGGAACGCGGAGCCGAGGGCGCGCGCCCCGCGCTCCCAGCGCGCGTCGCGAGCGGCGTCGGCTTCGAGCCCGAGGCTGAACGCGCGCAGGCACATCAGCCCGATCACCTCGGCCGAGCCGTGCACGTACGCGTCGAGCTGGGCCTCGTCGGTGAAGTCGACGGGATCCAGGTCCATCCGCATCGAGGCGAAGAACGGCCGGGTGAGCTCGGGGCCGAAGCCCGTCGCGCGGGCGGTGCGAGCGAAGGCGTGCACGACGAGGTTCGCGCTGTAGCCCTCATGCAGCGCCTGCTCGGTCTCGGCCTCGAGCCGGTCGAGCAGGTCCCTGCGGCGGCGCTCGTCGAGGCCGGCCGCTTCGGCGGGGCCGTCGACGATCTCGTCGGCGATGCGCACGAGCGCGTAGACATCGGCGAGGTGCATGCGCGCGCTCCGATCGCAGAGCCGGCTCGCCAGTCCGAACGAGGTCGAGTACGCGCGGATGATGCGCGCCGCGCCCTCGACCGCGGTGCGGTCGTACAGCTCGAGTGCGGTGGGGGCCTTCATCGCCGCCTCGCGGGCTCGGCGATCGCGAGCTCGGTGAGCATCGCGGCGAGCGATGCCGGCAGCCCCGGCGCGCGGATCAGCCGGAGCGCGGCATCGAGCTCGGCGGAGATCAGGGCCTCGACGCGGGCGCGGGCGCCGCTGCGCTCGATCGCCTCCCGGATGCCTCGGGCGCCCGCTTCGTCGAGGTCGCCACGTCCGAAGCCCGGCGAGACGTCGATCCACGCGGCATGGCTGCGAG
>JBDIAF010000380.1:0-2814 GCA_039812245.1 Agromyces sp.
CCGTGCCGCCGGCCTCGGCCAGCCGCTCGCGCGGCGCCTCGGCGACGTCGAAGCCGCGGACCGCGTAGCCCGCGTCGATGAGCCGGCGCGCCATGGGCGTGCCCATGTTGCCGAGCCCGATGAAGGCGACCGTGCCGCTCACAGCTCGCCCGCCGCCTTCATCTCGTCGAGCTTCGCCTCGGCGACGCGGAACGCCTCGAGAGCGGCCGGCACGCCGACGTAGATCCCGACCTGCATGAGGACCTCCTGGATCTCCTCGACGGTCACGCCGTTGCGGATGGCGCCGCGCACGTGCACGCCGAGCTCGTGGCCGCGGTTGAGCGCGGCGAGCATCGCGAGGTTGAGCATGCTGCGGGTGCGCGGCTCGAGGCCCTCGCGGGTCCAGACCGCTCCCCAGCAGTACTCGGTGACGAGCTCCTGGATCGGACGGGAGAACTCGGTGACCTGGCCGAGCGAGCGCTCGACATGGGCGGCGCCGAGCACGGTCTTGCGCATCTCGAGGCCGGCCTCGTAGGTCTCACCGCGCGTGGTGTCGTTGTTGGAGGTCATTCTGCAGCTTCCTCAGTCGTCTCGGTCGTCGTGGTTCGGGGGAAGGGAAAGGGGGATGCGGTCACTCGGCGTCGTGCAGGCGGACGTGCCCGGAGACGTCGCCGATGGCGTCGACGACCGTGTTGCTGATCTCGTTCGCGTAGCCGAGGGACTGGGCGAGCCCGAAGCTCGCGAGCGGGCCGGCCGAGTTGAGCGAGGCGACGCCGAGCTCGTGGAGGTGGTCGACGTAGAGCACGACGTCCTTCATCATGAGCGCGTTGGTGAGGCCGCCCTTGAGGTAGTCGCCGTGGATGATCTTCGGGAAGCGGTTGAGCGTGGCGAAGTTCACGCCCGAGCTCGTGTTGAGCACGTCGAGGACGGTCTGCAGGTCGAGGTCGGCCTTCTTCGCGGCCACCATGACCTCGGCGGTCGCCGAGAGGGCGATCGCGTTGAGGAAGTTGTTGAGCAGCTTGGTCGAGTGGCCCGCGCCGGGGCCGCCCATGAGGTGGATGCCCGTGGCGAAGTGCGCCATCGCGGGGGTGACCCGCTCGAGCGCGGCGGCGTCGCCGCCGACCATGAGCGTGAGCGTGCCCTTCTCCGCCGCGGCGGCACCGCCGGAGATGCCCGCGTCGAGGTAGGCGACGCCGCGCTCGGCGAGCTCGGCGGCGATCCTCTTGGTCGAGCTCGGCGCGGCCGTGCTGAGGTCGACGACGACCATCCCGGACCGCAGCGCCGGGATGAACTCCGGGTCGCCGAAGACGACGCGCTCGACGACCTTGCTGTCCGGCAGGGAGAGGAAGACGACGTCGCTGCCCTCGACGACCGCGCGCGGCGCGTCGGCCGGGGCCGCGACCGCGGCGAGCACGGCGTCGCGGTCGAGGTCGAAGCCGGCGACGTCGACGCCGCCGTCGACGACGCGGCGCGTCATCCGGCCGCCCATGTTGCCGAGGCCGATGAAGCCGATGCGGTCCGTCATGCTCAGTCCTCCGTGCTGGGTGCGGTGCCGATCGTGGCGGCGATGCCCGCGAGCGGGCCCTCCTCCACGCGGCGGAAACGGTTGAGGGTGTCGGGGTCGTGCCCCGAGACGAGGTGGACGACGTCGCCGGACTCCACGAGCTCGCGGATGCGGTCGAAGCCGGAGTACATCGCCGGCAGGTCGGCGACGTAGGCGAACGGCATGTCCGCCTCGTACTCCTCGTAGTAGTGCAGGGCGTCCGAGGCGATGAGGGCGTGGCCCTCGCTCGTGGCGACGCGGACGGCGATCTGGCCGGGGGTGTGCCCGCCGATCTCGATGAGCTCGACTCCGGGGGCGAGCTCGCGCGTGCCCGAGAACAGCTCGACCCGGCCCTCGGCGCGCGCGGCGACGAGCCCGTCGAGCTCCTCGACCTCGGTCGACCACGCGAACTGGGCGCGCTCGCGCATCCCGCTCGCCCAGAAGTCGTACTCGGCCTCGGCCATGACGATCCGCGCCTTCGGGAACAGGTCGAGGTTGCCGATGTGGTCGTAGTGCGCGTGGGTGACGACGACGGTCTGCTCCGCGGCGGTGTCGATGCCGAGCGCGGCGTAGATCTCCGGGAGGGAGCGCACGAAGGTGCGGTTGCGGTTCGCGCCCCCGGCCGGCGAGAAGCCGGTGTCGACGAGGATCGTGCGGTGCTCGCTCCGCAGCACCCAGACGAAGTAGTCCATGCCGATCGGCGCGTCGGGCTGGCCGTAGATGCCGTAGTTCAGGTAGACCTCGGCGCGGTGGCCCTCGCGCGTGCCGTACTGGACGATGACGACCTCGTACTGGTCGTCCGGGCGCTCGGCGGTGCCCATCGGATCGGCGCTCACTCGGCCGCTCCCGCGGTGGGCACCGGCGGCCAGCCCGGCTGCCGCTCGACCATGAGCTCGCGCAGCGACCGCGGCGGGTGGCCGGTGAAGCGCTCGACGACGTCGGTGACGACGTCGAGGTGGCCGTCGCGGATCATCCGGCCGAAGGTCACCATGCCGTCGCTGCACCACGGCACGGGCGAGTTCGAGAAGTCGCCGGTCGACTCGCGGGGCACGCCGAGCGCGTCCCACATCGCGTACATCTCGTCGTCGGTGAGGTCGACGATCTGCACGGGGGCGCCGGAGAGCTCGGAGATCATCTCGCCCACCTCGCGGTAGGTGAGCGCCTCCGGGCCGGTGACGTCGTAGCCCGTGTTCGGCTCGCCCTTGCCGAGCATGAGCGCCGCGGCGACCTCGGCGACGTCGTCGCCGGCGACGACGCCGACGCGGCCCTCGCCGGCGTTGCCGATGCTCTGG
>JBDIAF010000381.1:0-2811 GCA_039812245.1 Agromyces sp.
CGCCCGACGGTTCCGGGCGGCCCCTCGACGCGCGGCGGCATCGTGTCTGCGTGCACTACCGGACGGTGCCGCATGTGGTCGGCCACCGCGACCCGTTGCCGCTCGCCCTGGCCGAGATGTTCGCGTGCGGCCCCGCGCTCGCCGCACGCATCGCGCTGGACTCGGCGCTGAACCGGTTGCGGCTCGACGAGCACGGGCTCGCCGAGCTGCGTCGGCTCGCACCGGCGGCAGCGCGCGAGATGATCGAACGCGCTGACCGCGGCGCCCAGTCCGGCCTCGAGACGATCATCCGCGCACTGTTGCAGGGCATGCGCGTTCAGGTGCGCACGCAGGTCTGGTTCGCCGGCATCGGACGGGTCGACCTGCTCATCGGCGATCGGCTGATCATCGAGGTCGACGGTGAGGAGTTCCACACCGGGCTCGAGTTCGAACGGGATCGTCGGCGCGACTTCGAGCTGGCGCTGCGCGGCTACCGCGTCGTGAGGCTGAGCTATCGCATGGTCATCGAGGACTTCGATCGCGTGCATGCCGGCCTGCGCGAGCTCATCGCCCGCCGCGAACACCGCTGGGGCGCCCGGGCGGTCGCTAGCGAGCAGGCATCCGACGGCTCGATCGTGGGCAGGTTTGCAGGATGAGACGAGCCATCCCTCGAATATGAGGGGATGGACCGCCTCATCCTGCAAACTCGGCGCGGAGACGGCGCAAGTGCCGCGCGACGCGACCGCGGGCGTGACGGCCGGATTCTCCTGCGTTTCAGTGAACTAGAGGCGCAGCCACACGGTCGTGTCGGCCGGCAGGATGCCTCGCGCGACGTCGCCCGAGGCGAGCAGCGGCTGCGCGGCGGCCGCCGCGGCACCGAGCTCGCCGGGCAGCACTTCGGCCAGCGACACCGTCGCGTCGCCCGTGTTCGCGACGACGAGCAGCTCGCCGTTGCGGAACGCGAGCACGGCCGAACCGCCCACCGCGGCCTCGCCCGGGGCATCCGCCGTCGCGACCCACTCGAGCTCGCCCGTGGCGAGGCCGAGCTCGCGACGCAGGCGCAGGGCCGACTGGTAGAGCGAGAGGGTCGAGCCGGCGACGCCCTGCTGGCGGTCGCGGGCGAACTCGCCCCACCAGGCGGGCTGGGGCAGCCACGAGGCATCCGCGGGGCCGAAGCCGTACGAAGGGGCGTCGGCCTCCCAGGGGATCGGCACGCGGCAGCCGTCGCGGCCGTAGCGCTCGCCGTTCGTGCGGAACCACGTCGGGTCCTGGCGGGCGTCGTCGGCGAGGTCGATGACCTCGGGCAGGCCGAGCTCCTCGCCCTGGTAGAGGTACGCCGAGCCGGGCAGCGCGAGCATGAGGGCGGTCGCGGCGCGGGCGCGGCGCAGCCCGACGGCGGGGTCGCCGATGCCCGGGGTGAGCGGGCCGACGCCGACGCCCTGCGGGTTGGGCTCGGTGAGCGCGAGGCGGGTGGAGTGGCGCACGACGTCGTGGTTCGAGAGCACCCACGTCGAGGGGGCGCCCACGCCGCCGAACGCCGAGAGCGAGTCGTCGATCACGCGCCGCAGCGGGCCGGCCTGCCACGGCGTCTCGAGGTAGGCGAAGTTGAACGCCTGGTGCATCTCGTCGGGGCGCACCCACTTCGCCAGGCGCGACAGCGGGTCGACCCAGGCCTCGGCGGCGAGCACGCGCTCGCCGGGGTACTCGTCGAGCAGCTTCCGCCAGTCGCGGTAGATCTCGTGCACGCCCTCCTGCGCCCAGTAGGGCGCGGGGATCGGCTCGGATGCCTCGGCGGACTCGAACCCCTCGTCGACCCCGCCGGCGCCGCCCATGCTGCCGGCGTCGGGGGCCGGGGTCCAGTCGGGCAGCCCCTCGGCCTTGACGAGCCCGTGGGCGACGTCCACGCGGAAGCCGTCGACCCCGCGGTCGAGCCAGAAGCGCAGGATGCGGCGGAACTCCTCGCGCACCTCGTCGTTGGTCCAGTCGAAGTCGGGCTGCGAGGAGTCGAAGAGGTGCAGGTACCACTGGCCCGGGCTGCCGTCGGCCTCGGTGACGCGCGTCCAGGCAGGCCCGCCGAAGACCGACTCCCAGTCGTTCGGGGGCAGCCCGCCATCGGCGCCCCGCCCGTCGCGGAACAGGTAGCGGGCGCGCTCGGCGCTGCCGGGCGCTGCGGCGAGCGCCGCCTGGAACCACTCGTGCAGATCGCTCGAGTGGTTCGGCACGAGGTCGACGATGACGCGGATGCCTCGGGCGTGCGCCTCGGCCAGCATCGCGTCGAAGTCGGCGAGCGTGCCGAAGCGCGGGTCGACGTCGCAGTAGTCGGCCACGTCGTAGCCGGCGTCGCGCTGGGGGGAGGTGTAGAAGGGCGAGAGCCACACGGCGTCGATGCCGAGCGCCTCGAGGGCGCCGAGGCGCGCGGTGATGCCGGCGAGATCGCCCATGCCGTCGCCGTTCGCATCGGCGAAGCTGCGGGGATAGATCTGGTAGATCGCGGCGGTGCGCCACCATTCGGTCGTCATGGCGGCAACTGTACGCGAATCCCCCTCGACATGGAAACGCTTGCATTGCTGGCGAGACTAGGCGCAGGTCACAACACGGTATCGATGCTGGAATCGGCATTTGTCATCTCGAAGATGAGCGGCTATACATGTAATCGCTTGCAGTTCGCGAGCGATCAACGGAAGAACGGGCTTTCGAGCACGGTGCGCCTCATGCGCCCGACTGGCGAAGGCGCCGATCTCACGCACACTGAGAAGGGCACACCAATGAGGGTGAACAGGAAGAGCCTCTATGCGGCCGGTGCCGTCGCGGTCGTCGCGACGCTCGGCCTCG
>JBDIAF010000382.1:0-2800 GCA_039812245.1 Agromyces sp.
GTGACGCCGAGGCGGCGCTGCAGCGAGGCGATCTGGGTGCGGGTCTGCACGCGCAGCTTCGCGTCGAGGTTCGACAGCGGCTCGTCCATGAGGAAGACCTGCGGCTGGCGCACGATCGCGCGGCCCATCGCGACGCGCTGGCGCTGACCGCCGGAGAGGGCCTTCGGCTTGCGGCTGAGGTAGGGCTCGAGGTCGAGCAGCTTCGCGGCCTCGAGCACGCGCGCGGCGCGCTCCTCCTTGCCGACGCCGGCGATCTTGAGCGCGAAGCCCATGTTCTCGGCGACGGTCATGTGCGGGTAGAGCGCGTAGTTCTGGAAGACCATCGCGATGTCGCGGTCCTTCGGCGGCACGTCGGTGACGTTGCGCTCGCCGATGAAGATGTTGCCGTCGTTGACCTCTTCGAGGCCGGCGAGCATGCGCAGCGACGTCGACTTGCCGCAGCCCGAGGGGCCGACCAGGACGAGGAACTCGCCGTCGGCGATCTCGAGGTCGAGCGCATCGACGGCGGGGCGGGTGCCGCCCGGGTACAGACGAGTGGCCTTGTCGTAGGTCACGGTTGCCATGATCTTCTCTCCTTCACCGGCAGGTACGTGCCGGACGATCCGTTGTGAATGGAAGCGCGTCGTCGGTGACGCCCGCTCAGTATCGCACGCGGGCGAGCGGGGTCGAAATCGGGGTCGAGGATGCCTCGCGGCGGCGCCCGCGCGAGGCATCCTCGGCCTTCAGGCGCCGTTCGGATGATTCTCAGACACCGTTCCTACTATCGTGGGGGCGTCCGCATGCAGACGTGCGCCCCCACAGCGACCCGGAGTGACCATCGATGAGCAACGGCTCGAATCAGCCTCGGCCCAGCAAGAACGAACGCCGCGAAGCGGCCCGTGAGAAGGCCAGGGCCCTTCGCGAAGAGCAGAAGAAGCGCGAGCGGCGCAACAAGATCCTGCTGCAGGGCGGCATCATCGTCGCGGTCGTCGCGATCGCGGCGCTCATCGGCACCCTGATCTTCAACAACATCAAGCCCGCCGGCCCCGGCCCCGCCAACATGGCCAGCGACGGCATCGTGTTCACCGGCCAGGACGGCGCGATCACGCCGACCGAGACGCCCGGCGTGCCCGCCGGCGGCGAGCCGACCGCCACGAAGCAGGACGACTCGGGCGAGGTCGCGAACATCGTGACGTACGTCGACTACCTCTGCCCCTACTGCGGCCAGTTCGAGACGACCAACCGCGAGGCGATCCAGACGATGGTCGAAGAGGGCGCGGCGACGCTCGAGGTGCACCCCATCGCGATCCTGACGAACCGCTCGGCCGGCACGCAGTACTCGCTGCGCGCGGCCAACGCGGCGGCGTGCGTGGCCGACCTCTCGCCCGAGACGTTCCTCGCGTACAACGACCTGCTCTTCGACAACCAGCCCGAAGAGGGCTCGACCGGCCTCAGCAACGACGACCTGAAGAAGCTGGCCGAGCAGGCCGGCGTCGGCTCCCTGTCGAAGGTGCAGAAGTGCATCGACGACGTGCAGTTCAAGAGCTGGGTGCAGGACGCGACCACGCGCGCGCTCAACGGTCCGCTGCCGAACACCGAGGTCGAGGCCATCAAGGGCACCCCGACGGTGCTCGTCAACGGCAAGCAGTACACGGGCTCGCTCGACGACGCGACCGAGTTCCAGGCCTTCGTCACCCAGGCGGCCAGCCAGAGCTTCACGAGCTCGACGCCGACGCCGACCCCGACTCCCGCGCCCGCGCAGTAGTCGCGAGGCGCGACGACGGCCCGGCCGCTCCCCGAGCGGCCGGGCCGTCGTCGTCGGTGCGACCGGCGGCTAGGATTGCCGCGAGGCATCCGCCCTCGCCGGCTTGGCGCAATTGGTAGCGCACCGTACTTGTAATACGGGGGTTGCAGGTTCAAGTCCTGTAGCCGGCACCCATGTCAGCACCGCACCCAGCCGAGCCCTCGCCGCCGTCCGACCCGGCGTCCCCGCACCGGCATGCGCACGCCGAGCGCACCAGGCTGCCGCTCTGGGCGGCCCTCGCGGTGGCCGTCGCGGCCGGGGGCCTGACCGCGGTGCAGTCCCGCATCAACGGCGAGCTCGCGCGCGCCGCTGGAGACCCCTACACGGCGGCCGCGATCTCGTTCGGCAGCGGGCTCGTGATCCTCGCGGTCGCGCTCGCCTGCTGGCGCCCGGGCAGAACCGGCGTCGTGCGGGTGCGGCGGGCGCTCGCCGACCGCACGCTCGCGTGGTGGATGCTGTGCGGCGGGCTCGCGGGCGCCTGGTTCGTCACGACCCAGGGGCTCTCGGCGGCCACGCTCGGCGTCGCCCTGTTCACCGTGGCGATCGTGGCGGGCCAGACGGTCGGCGGCATCGTGTTCGACCTCGTCGGCCTGGGGCCCGGCGGTCGGCGCAGGCTCACGCCGACCCGCGTGATCGGGGCGGTGCTCGCGCTCGTCGCGATCGGCTGGGCGATGTCGGCCCAGCTCGAGCACGACGTGCCGTTCCTGCTCATGCTGCTGCCGTTCACCGCGGGCGTGGGCGTCGGCTGGCAGCAGGCGGTCAACGGGCGCGTGCGGCAGGCGGCCGAGAGCACGCTCACCGCGACCTTCGGGAACTTCGCCGGCGGCACCGTCGTGCTCGTGGCGGCCGCCGTCGTGCACGGCCTCGCGGCGGGCTTCCCGGCCCTGCCGGGCACCTGGTGGCTCTACCTCGGCGGTGCGCTCGGCTGCGTCTTCATCGCGGCGCAGGCCGCCGTCGTCGGCGCGGCGGGCGTGCTGCTGCTCGCGCTCTGCGGGGTGGCGGGGCAGCTCGCCGCCG
>JBDIAF010000383.1:0-2800 GCA_039812245.1 Agromyces sp.
CCGCCGGCCGGTACTGCAACGTCATCGTCGGCCTGCCGACCGCGACCGGCTGCTCGGCCGGCGAGGCGATCACGGTGGATGCCTCCGGCGGATTCACCGCGACGGTCGGCCAGAACCAGGCACTGGCCCTGCACGTGGGGGCGAAGGCGGGCACGCCGACCGACCCGGGCACGGATCCCGGCACCGACCCCGGTGCGGGCGGCGGCAGCATGAAGGTCTACTACTCGACCTCGAAGGGGTGGGGCGCGTACAACGTGCACTACCGCGTGGGCTCCGGCTCGTGGACGGCCGTGCCCGGCGTCGCCATGGCACCCGCCTGCGCCGGCTGGGTGTCGAAGACCATCGAGCTGGGCACCGCGACCGGCATCACCGCCGCGTTCAACGACGGCTCGGGCACGTGGGACAACAACGCGGGCAGGGACTACGCGCTCAGCGGGGCATCCGTGACCGTGAACGGCGGGGTGGTCGCCGCCGGCGATCCGTGCGCCGTGCCGGCCTCGGGAACGTCGACCGTGTACTACGCGACCGGCTGGGCGGCGCCGAACATCCACTACCGGGTGGGCGACGGCTCGTGGACCGCGGTACCGGGCGCGCCGATGACGCCCGCCTGCGCCGGCTGGTTCCAAAAGACGGTCGCGCTCGGCACGGCGACCGGCCTCACCGCCGCGTTCAACGACGGATCGGGCAGCTGGGACAACAACGGCGGCCGCGACTACGCGATCGGCGCCGGCGCGGTGAAGGTGCAGAACGGCGCCGTCACGGCCGGCTCGCCGTGTAGCTGAGAGACCTCACGGCTGCCGAGGCTTTCGGCGCCGTGAGCCGGGAAGGGGGCGGCGTCGGGACTCCGGCGTCGCCCTCTCATTTGGTCCGGCTGGGCTACCGCTAGATGTCGTTGGCACCGTCGACGTCGTCGCCCTCAGTGCGGGAAACAAGATTGGCAATGTGGAGCGGATCCTCAAGGTTCCGAGGTTCTCGACTCACACATTCCCACAGGCCGTCGATGTGCTCGTGCAAAGAGTCCGAGATGTTCGCCCACATCGGATCGAGGATGAAATCAATCCCCGCCCTCCTGGCATGCTTGGCGGCGGGAACGAAGTCGCTGTCACCGGCGATCATGATGATCTGGTTGACCTGACCGTTGGCAGCCAACGTGGCAGTGTCGAGCCCGAGCCGCATATCGACGCCCTTTTGGGTGATATCGAGGGTGAAGTCGCTCTCGTTGAGATCCGCGATTTCGATCGTGCCTGCGAGCAGCTTCTTGAGCTTCTCTGGTCGGAGTTGGTAGCCCGACTGGGTCTCCAACAGCTCTCCGCGCCGAAGGGCGACTTTGCGACGTTTCACGAGCGCCTGATGGAACTGGACCATCCAGTCGTGATCTGGTGTCTTCGCAAGGTTCACGCTCGTCCGCGTGAGTGGGTGAAAGACGACCTTCTCGGATGGAGGACAGTCGTAGTAGAAGATCCGATAGAGACGAGACTTCGCCTTGCGGATGTGCCGACGGCAGTACTCAAGAAGTTCATCTGCGCGCTGCTCCGGCTCCTTGTGTCCGAACAAGCGCGCAGCTCGACGTCGGTAGAAGCCGCCGTCGACGAGAATCGCTGTTACTTGCTCAGCACGAACGGGCAGAGGAGTCGAGTCCTTGTGACCGGTGACGGGAGTGGGTCCGCCATTGCGTGCACGAGAGGCGGGTATCGCCATTGGCCCTCCGAAAGAAATGGCCCTTGTCATCGGCCTACCCACAATCGGTTGGGTGGTCAACGGCAAGGGCGCCTGAGAGAATTCTAGTCGAATGCCCCGACACGGACAAATATGAGGAGCACCGCCGACGCCCTGCCGGAACGCCAGTGCCCGCTCGCACGCGGCCCCGTGGCTGTCTCGGATCGCGGGCCGGCTCAGAGCCCCGAGTAGGCGTGCAGGCCCTTGAAGAACAGGTTGACCACGGTGAAGTTGAACAGCACCGTCGAGAAGCCGATGATCGCGAGCCAGGCCGAGCGCGAGCCGCGCCAGCCGCGGGTCGCCCTCGCGTGGATGTAGCCGGCGTAGACCACCCAGATGATGAAGGTCCACACCTCCTTGGTGTCCCAGCCCCAGTAGCGGCCCCAGGCCTTCTCGGCCCAGATCGCGCCGGCCATGAGCGTGAACGTCCACAGGATGAAGCCGATGATCGTCACGCGGTAGGCGAGGTTCTCGAGCGTCACCGAGTCGGGCAGGGTCGCGAGGAACGACTTCTTCGCGGCCTGCGCGGTGGCGACCAGCGACTCGCGCCGCGACTGCATGAGCTGCACCACCGAGAGCGCGAAGCTCAGCGCGAAGAACCCGACCGAGGCGGTCGCGACGAAGACGTGGATCACGAGCCAGGCCGACTGCAGCGCCGGCGGCAGGGGCACGACCGAGACGTAGAAGTTGACGGTGGCCACACCGAGGAGCACGAGCACGAGCCCCGTCACGAAGGTGCCGAGGAAGCGCAGGTCGTGCTTGGCGACGAGCAGCACCACCAGGAAGACCGTGGTGATGATCAGCGTGCCGGTGAGCGCGAACTCGTACATGTTCGCCCACGGCACCCGACCGGCGGCGAAGCCGCGCAGCACGTCGGCGCTCAGGTGCAGCAGCCAGGCGAGCACCGTCATGGCGACCGCCACGCGCAGCACGGGCGAGCGACCGTAGTCGACGGTCGCGCCGTCGTCGACGGCGCTCTTCCAGCGCGACGTCCGCACCGGGGCGGATGCCTCGGCGGCACCGCTCGACGCCGTGCCGGGCCCTGCCGCGGCCTGCGCTGCCGCGGCCTGCAGCACGCCGACCC
>JBDIAF010000384.1:0-2797 GCA_039812245.1 Agromyces sp.
GACGACGTGGTCGCGGCGGTCGCGGACCTCGAGGCGCATCGGCGGCAGCGGCGCGGCGTCGACGCCCTTGAGGTGGCGATCGAAGAACGCCAGCTGGTGCCGCAGCGCCTCCTCGCCGTAGAAGGTCGCCCACTTCGGGCCGCGATGCGCGTAGGCGTGCCGCTCGGCGGAGCCCGCCCGCTGGAACGCGCGCATCGAGCCGACGCTGTGGAGGTTCGCGTCCGAGAAGCTCGTGCACTCGAGGATCGGCACCCGGATCCGGGACACCTCGGGCGTGATCCGCTGCCACCACTCGTCGCGCAGCGGATGCCGCTTCTTCTCGGCCCCGAAGTCGATGTTCAACCGCGCAGTCCGCTTGGTGACGAACAGCCACACGCGCGCGAACCCGTCCTCGACGACGCCGCCCGACGTGAAGAAGTCGCGGTAGGCGTCGGTGAACCCCTCCCACGGGCAGATCGCCCGCAATCCGGGCGGGTTCAGTGCGGCGACCTTGTACTGCGACAGGGCGAGGTACGAGACGCCGAGCATCCCGACCCGCCCGTTCGACCAGGGCTGCTCGGCGGCCCAGGCGATGACCTGCGAGATGTCGTCAGCCTCCTGATCGGAGAGGAGGTCGCCGCGCCCCTCCGAATGCCCGCCGCCGCGGGTGTCGAGGTTGACGACCGCATATCCCCGTTGCGCCCACCTGACCGGGTCCGGCGCCTCCCAGCTCGTCTGATCCGAGATCCGCAGCGGCTCCGGCTGATGCATGACCCGGAACTGGAAGTTGGGCGACCACCTGCCCCGCCTGAAGCGCGGCAGCGCGTCCTTGCCGTAGGGGTGCGCCGAGAGCAGCACGGGGAGTGGGCCCGCGGCATGCGCGGGACGGAACAGGTTCAGGCGCAGGGTCACCCCGTCCCGCATCCGCACCGGCACGTCCTCGTCCTTCCGCACGTCGGCGGGCATCCGGTAGACGGTGATCGGCGGGCGGCGGAACGCCTTCCAGCGGGCGCGCGCGTAGGCCGCCGCGCCGGCGCGCTTCCACGGCCGGTCGAGCGCGGGGGTCTCCATGGGATGCGACTCCTTCGGCTCGGGATTCGAGCGTCGCTCGAATGCACCCGACCGCCACTCTAGAACCGGAGATCGGCCGGCGCTCGTTTCGCACCGGGGGTGGCGATGGCGTCCGGCCGGCTCCGGGACGGCACGTTGACCAGAGCGATGCTCGCCACGACGAGGCCGACGCCGAGCAGCTGGAATCCGGTGAGCACCTCGCCTCCGACGGCGACGCCGAGCGCGACGCCCGTGACCGGGTTCAGCAGGCCGATGACCCCGACGATCCCGGCGCGGAGGTGCCGGAACCCGGTGAACCAGCAGACGAAGCCGAGCGCCGTCGCGATGAGGCTCACGTAGGCGAACGCGAGCACCTCGGTGGGCGTCAGCTGCGGGGGCGCACCTTCGACGAGCGCGGCGGCGATCGACAGTTCGACGCCGCCGACCACCAGCTGCCAGGCGGTGACGGTGAGGACCGGTGTCTCGTCCCGCCAGCGCTTCGTCAGGACGGCTCCGATCGACGACAGCACCATCGAGGCGATCGATGCCGCGATGCCCCAGCCGTCGAGTGCGCCGCTCGCGGTTCCGACGATCAGCAGGACCCCGGCGGCGCCGATGAGAGCGCCGAAGGCGATCCGGATGGTCGGGCGCTCGCCGATCATGAGCCATGCCGCCCCGGCGATGACGATCGGGCTGAGGGAGATGAGCGACGCCGCGACGCTGGAAGGGAGGAGCTGGGCCGAGACGTACACGAGGCAGAAGAACAGGCCCATGTTGAGGGTGCCGAGCACGAGGGAGCGCCACCACCAGGATCCGCGGGGGAGCCTTCAACTGAATCCGCGGCAGCCGCAGCACCCATCCGAACAGTGCAGTATCCTGCACTACGTGGATTCCGAAGCCGAGATGCTGGCGCAGGCCATCGGTGCGCGGGTGCGCCAGGAGCGCCAGACCCGCGGCTGGACGCTCGACATGCTCGCTGCCGAGGCCGGGGTCAGCCGTCGCATGGTCGTGAACGTCGAGCAGGGGGTCGTGAACCCGAGCGTCGGCACACTGCTGCGCCTCAGCGACGCGCTCGGCATCGGGCTGCCCGCTCTCGTGCAGCAGGCGCCGACGCAGCCGCGGGCGACGGCGAAGGCGACGCCGGCGGGCGAGGGGGCAGTGCTCTGGACGGGCGAACGCGGCGGCCGAGGCATCCTCGTCGCCGGCACCGAGCCGCCCGACGTCGTCGAGCTCTGGGACTGGACCCTCGAGGCCGGCGAGCGCCACGAGAGCGAGGCGCACACCAGCGGCACCCGCGAGCTGCTGCACGTGCTCGGCGGCGCCGTCGTCGTCGAGGTCGACGGCGCCGCCTACGAGCTCGGCACCGGCGACGCCCTGGCGTTCGACGGCGACGTCGATCACTCGTACGCCAACCGGGGCGACGAGGCCGCCCGGTTCTCGCTCGCGGTCTTCGAGCCGGGCGTCGGCGCGTCGCACCGGGTGGAGGACCCCGATGCGTGAGGGGGACGTCGGCATGCGCGTACCCGCCTGGTCGATGGCGGTGACCGCGATGCTGCTCATCCAGCTCTCGAACGCGCTGTCGGTCGGGGTCATCCAGCACGTCGGGCCCGCTGGGACGGCGTGGCTGCGCATGTGCTTCGGCGGGGTCCTCCTGCTCCTGATCGTGCGGCCGTCGTTCCGGTCGATCCGCCGCGCGGACCTGCCGATGCTGCTCGCGCTCGGGCTCGTGACCGGCTTCATGACCACCTTCTTCCTCGCCGCGGTCGAG
>JBDIAF010000385.1:0-2789 GCA_039812245.1 Agromyces sp.
AGCTGATCGCGACCGACGGCGGGCTGCTCGAGGCATCCGTCGATCTCGACCACGTCAGGCTCTCGCCGGGCGAGCGCGCCGAGGTGCTGCTGCGGGTGACGCCCGGCGAGCGGGTCGTGCTCCAATCGCGGATGACGCCCGAGATCGCCGGGCTGGTCGGCCCGGTCGCCGCCACGAACGGCGGCAGCGACGCCTTCGACGTGCTCGAGGTGCGTGCGGCCGGCGTCCTCGACCCCGCCCGGGCGGTGCCGGCCGTGCTGAACGAGATCGCCGACTTCGACGAGACGCAGCTCGCCGCCGAGCGTCGCTTCGTGCTCGACGACAGCTTCGAGATCAACGGGCACGCTATGGACATGGGGCGCATCGACGAACAGGTCACGGTCGACACCCTCGAACGCTGGACCGTCGTGAACGACACCTCGCTTCCGCACAGCTTCCACGTGCACGACGTGCAGTTCCGGCTCGCGTCGATCGACGGCGCGCCGCCGCCGCCCGAGCTCGCCGGGTGGAAGGACACGGTCTTCCTCGAGCCCGAGCGCGAGTACGCCCTGCTCATGCGCTTCGAGGACTACGCCGACCCCGACACGCCGTACATGTACCACTGCCACCTGCTGTGGCACGAGGATCAGGGGATGATGGGGCAGTTCGCCGTCGTCGAGCCCGGTCAGCGTGCGACGATGCCCGAGGAGACCCACCATGAGCACTGAACCATCGACGACCGAACCGTCGACGACCCCGGACGCCTCGCGTCGCAACGCCTACTGGCGGATGTGGGCCGCCGTCCCTCGCGAGCTCGGCTTCCTCATCCTCACCATGCCCGTCGCGATCCTCGGTCTCGTGGTCGCGTCCACCGTGTTCTTCACGGGCCTCGGCATGGTCGCGATCGTCATCGGCATCTTCATCATGGTCGCCGCCTTCTACATCGCGCGCGGCTTCGGCACCTTCGAACTGATGCGGCTCGAGTGGGCCGGTCGCCCGCCGGCCGCCCGGCCGAACTGGGCCCGCGACGGCCGCGAGTCGGGCTTCTGGCGGGCCGCGTTCCTGCCCTTCGTCGACGGCCACTACTGGCTCTACGTGCTGCACACCCTCGTGATCAACCCCATCGTGAGCGTCTTCACCTGGAGCGTCACGATCGCCTGGCTCTCCACCGCGCTCGCCGGGACCACCGGCTGGATCTGGCAGGACTTCATCCCCGACGGCGATCGCCCCTTCTGGCTCGGCGAATGGCTCGTCGACCGGCTCTTCCCGGGCAACGCGTTCTCGTACGACGTCGTCGCGGCCGAGCGCATCCTCGAGTTCGTCATCGGCGTCGTCTTCCTCGCCACCCTCCCGCTCGTCTTCCGCGGCCTCGCCCTCCTCCACGAGGGCTGCGCCCGCGGCGTGCTCGGCGCCTGGCGTTCCGAGGCGCTCGAGGTCGAGGTGGCCGCGCTCGCCGCGTCCCGCGGTGCGGCCGTGCAGGCCGAGGACCAGTCGCTGCGCCGGCTCGAGCGCGACATCCACGACGGCCCGCAGCAGCGGCTGGTGCGGTTGCAGATGGACCTCGCCACGATCGAGCGCCGACTCGAACGCGATCCCGAATCGGCCAAGCAGCTGATCGGCGAGGCTCGCGAGCAGGCCAGGGAGACGCTCGACGAGCTGCGCGCGCTCTCTCGCGGGTTCGCGCCGCCCTTGCTGCAGGACCGCGGCCTCGCGAGCGCGCTCGCCTCGCTCGCCTCGCGGAGCCCGGTGCCGGTCGAGTTCGAAGACCGGCTCGCGCCCACGACGGCACTGCCCCCGGCGATCGAGCGCAACGCCTACTTCATCGCCGCCGAACTGCTGACGAACGCGGTCAAGCACTCGGATGCCTCGAGCATCCGCCTGCGCATCGCCGAACGCGACGCGGGGGCCGCGGGCCGGTGGCTCGACCTCTGGGTCACCGACAACGGCCACGGCGGAGCGGCCCTCGAGGCGGGGCACGGCCTCGCCGGTCTGCAGGAGCGCGTGCACGGCCTGCGCGGTCAGTTCGTCGTGGACAGTCCAGCGGGCGGCCCGACGGTCGTCGGGGCGCACGTCCCGTTCGCACCGGCCGGCTAGCGGCGTCGGCGGGCGGCGCGGCCGGAGGCCCCCGCCCGCCCTCGCTACGCTGAGGGCATGACCGACGCGCCCCCAGCCCTCCGCATCGTGCTCGCCGAGGACTCGGTGCTGCTGCGCGAGGGCCTCGTGCGCCTCTTCGACGAAGCGGGCTTCGAGACGGTCGCCGCCTACGGCGAGGCCGACTCGCTGCTGGCCGCGCTCGACGAGACGCGACCCGACCTCGCGGTGCTCGACGTGCGCATGCCGCCGACCTTCCGTGACGAGGGCGTGCGCGCCGCGATCGAGATCCGTCGCCTGCAGCCGAAGGTCGGCGTGCTGCTGCTCAGCCAGTACGTCGAGGGCACCTACGCGCACGAGCTGCTGTCGTCGGGCGAGGGCGGCATGGGCTACCTGCTGAAGGACCGGGTCGCCTCGCTCGACGAGCTCGAGGACGCGGTCGAACGCGTGAGCGGCGGCGGCACGGTGCTCGACCCGCAGGTCGTGCGCGAGCTGCTCTCGCGCCGCAGCGACCCGCTCGCCTCGCTCACGCCGCGCGAGCGCGAGGTGATGGAGCTGATGGCCGAGGGCCGCACGAACGCGGGCATCGCGAAGCAGCTGTTCATCGGCGTCGGGGCCGTCGAGAAGAACGTGACGTCGATCTTCCAGAAGCTCGGCCTCGAGGACTCGGGCACCGATCACCGCCGGGTGCTCGCCGTCCTCACCTGGCTGCAGCGGTA
>JBDIAF010000386.1:0-2788 GCA_039812245.1 Agromyces sp.
GGTGCGGATGGTGGTGCCGGGCCTCTACGGCTACGTCTCGGCGACGAAGTGGGTCACCGAGCTCGAGGTCACGCGCTTCGACGAGGCATCCGCGTACTGGACCGACCGCGGCTGGAGCGAGCGCGGGCCGATCAAGCTGCAGAGCCGCATCGACGTGCCACGCTCGGGCCAGCAGCTCGCAGCGGGGCCGGTGACCGTGGCCGGCGTGGCGTGGCACCAGCACACGGGCATCGACGCCGTCGAGGTGCAGGTCGACGACGGGCCGTGGCGCCGGGCCGAGCTCGCCGCCCCGATCTCGATCGACACCTGGGTGCAGTGGCGGTACGCGTGGGATGCGACGCGGGGCGATCACGTCCTGCGGGTGCGCGCGATCGGCGCCGACGGCGAGGTGCAGACGGCGACGGTGCGCCCGGTCGTGCCCGACGGCGCGACCGGCCTGCACGAGCGCAGGGTGACGGTGGTCGAGTAGGGCCTACCCCAGCCGCGGGGTGCGAGGCGGCTCGGTGCGGCGCTCGCCCGTCGCCTCGAACGCCGCGGCGAGCGCGAGCAGCGCCGAGTCGTCGTAGGCGCGGCCGGCGAACGTGAGTCCGACAGGCATGCCGATGTCGGCCATCGTGCCCATCGGAACGGTGACCGTCGGGATGCCGAGGTGACGGGGCACGAGGTTGCCGTTCGCGACCCACACGCCATTGCGCCAGCCGAGATCGGCGGATGCCTCGTTCACGTCCATGTCGGCGGGGCCGACGTCGGCGACCGCGGGGAAGACGACGGCGTCGAGGCCGAGCTCGGTCATCCAGTCCTCGAGGTCGACGCGACGGGTCTCCTCGAGCCCGCGCACGCCCTGTTCGAGGTGCGGGATGTCGGCGAACGAGGCGTAGGGGTGCTCGCGCACCTGCGCCGGGTACTCGGCGATGTCGTCGTCGAAGCCGCTGTAGCGATCGGGCAGGGCGCCGGCCGGATGCGGGAAGATCGTCGCGCCGTCGACGGTGGTGAGCGTCGAGAGCGCGGGGTCGCCGTTGGCCTGCAGGAAGTCCTCCCACGCCCACGCCGACAGGTCGACGATCTCGGACCTCAGGAACTCCTCGGAGACCAGCCCGCGGGTCTTCACCGTCGGCGCGCCGGGGCGGTCGCCCTCGTAGTTCGACACGACGGGGAAGTCGACGAGCAGGACCTCGGCGCCGGCCGCCTCGAGGTCGCGGCGCGCGGCCTCCCACAGCTCGATGACCGACTCGCGGGTCTCGACGCGCTCGCCCGTCGGGCCGCCGATGCCGCCCTCGGGGTTGGTGCCGGCCTCGGGGTCGGCGTTCACGTACATCTTGGGCACGCCGATGCGCTTCCCGGCGAGCGCGGCGCGCGCCGCATCGAGGTCGGCCGGCGCGAGCGCCGGGTACGATTCGGGGCGCACCGTCGACGCGCCTGGGATCTCCACCCACGGCTGGGCACGCCAGAAGTCGCCGCGCGTCTCGGGGTCGTCGGCGACGATCACGTCGAGCAGCTCGAGCAGGTCGGCCATGGTGCGGGTGTGCGGCACGACGACGTCCATGGTCGGCACGAGCGGCCAGTTGCCGCGCACCGAGATGACGCCGCGCGAGGGCGTGTAGGCGCAGAGCGCGTTGTTCGAGGCGGGCGCGCGGCCCGACGACCAGGTCTCCTCGCCGAGTCCGAAGGCGCCGAACGAGGCGGCGGTCGCCGTGCCCGAGCCGTTCGACGAGCCCGAGCCGAACGCGCTCGTCAGCCACTCGGCGTTGTAGGGGCTCTCGGCGCGGCCGTAGACGCCGCGCTGCATGCCGCCGTTCGCCATGGGCGGCATGTTCGTCAGCCCGATGAGCACGGCGCCGCCATCGCGCAGTCGCTGCACGGTGAACGCGTCGCGCTGCGCGACGAGGTGCTCGAAGGCGGGGCTGCCGGCGGCCGCCGTCAGCCCCTTCGCGAGGTAACTGTCCTTGGCGGTGTACGGGATGCCGTCGAGCGGGCCGAGCACCTCGCCGCGCGCGCGGCGGGCGTCGGACGCCTCGGCCTCCGCACGGGCATCCGGGTTCATGACCACCATCGCGTTGAGCGCGGTCGCGGTGCCCGGGGCGTCGTACGCCGCGATGCGCGCGAGGTACGCGTCGAGCAGCTCGACCGCGGTGGTCTCCCCCGACTCGAGCGCGGCACGCAGCTGCGCGATGGATGCCTCGACGACGTCGTAACGGGCCATGCCGGTTTCCCTCTTCCTTCGAGCTCGTTCGTGCTGCGGGTCGCTCAGAGCGACGGCTGCTGCTGGGTGATGCAGTGGATGCCGCCGCCGCGCGCGAAGATCGGGCGCGAGTCGACGGTCACGGCGCGGCGGCCGGGGTAGGCGGCCTCGAGGATCTCGCGCGCACGGGCGTCCGCCGCCTCCTCGCCGAAGCCGCACGCGATGACGCCGCCGTTCACGACGAGGTGGTTGACGTAGCTGTAGTCGACGAACCCCTCGTCGTCGCGCAGCGTCTCGGGGGCGGGGATGTCGACCACCTCGAAGGTGCGGCCCGAGGCATCCGTCGCCTGCTCGAGCACCGCGCGGATCTGGCGCGAGACCTCGAAGTCGGGGTGCTCGGGGTTCTGCTGCGCGTGCAGCAGCACCGTGCCGGGCGAGGTGATCGCGGCGACGATGTCGACGTGGCCGTTGGTGCCGAACTCGTCGTAGTCGCGGGTGAGTCCGCGGGGCAGCCAGACGGCCTTGGTGGCGCCGATCGTGCGGGCGAACTCGGCCTCGACGCGCTGCTTGTCGGCGAAGGGGTTGCGGCGCGGGTCGAGCTGCACCGTC
>JBDIAF010000387.1:0-2786 GCA_039812245.1 Agromyces sp.
CGCCTTGCCGGTCGCGGCGCTGTGGGAGCTGTAGCGCCCGGCACGTTGTGGACGTCAGCGGTGGGCCGCCCGCGCGACCAGTGCTGCGGCGGCCGCGGCCGACGAGGTGGCGAGCATGACGGCCGCCATCGGCACGGCGGTGTGCTCGCCCCAGAGGCCGACGATCGGCGCGACCACGCCGCCGACGGCGAACTGGGATGCCCCGAGCAGCGCCGAGACCGAGCCGCGCGCGTGCGCCGGCGCGCGGGAGAGCGCGAGCGCGCTCGCGTTCGACATGATCAGCCCGGTGCCGCCCGTGGCGGTGAAGGCGCAGGCGATGAAGGCGGGCACCGAGAGCGTGCCGGTCAGCGCCATGACGACGAGGGCGAGCGATGCCGCGAGCCCGAGCCCGATGCCGACGAGCAGCATGCGCGGCGCGCCGACGCGCGGGGCGACGCGGGAGTTGAGCAGGTTGGCGGAGATCAGCGCGGCCGCACCCGCCGCGAAGGCGAAGGAGTAGCCGAGCGGGCTCATGCCCAGCACGTTCTGCCCGACGAACGGCGAGGCCGAGATGTACGACATCATCGTGCCGAAGCCGAGCCCGAACGCCGCGACGCAGCTCGCGATGGCGGGCTCGCGGAGCAGGGCGCCGAAGCCGCGCAGCGTGGCGCCGATGCCGCCGCGCCGGCGGTGCTCGAGGGGGAGCGACTCGGGCACGACCGCCCAGGCCAGGACGAGCATCGCGAGCGAGACGAGCGCCAGGGTGGCGAGCACGCCCCGCCAGCCCCAGTGCGCCGCCACGAGCGCACCGACCGGCGGCGCGACGAGCGGGGCGATGCCGCCGACCACCATGATGAGGCTGAGCGCACGCACCGCACCCGCACCCGAGCTCAGGTCGGCGACGACGGCCCTCGCGATCACGATGCCAGCGCAGCCGGATGCCCCCTGGACGAAGCGGAGCGCGATCATCACCCCGACCGACGGCGCGAAGACGAGGGCGACGCCCGAGAGCACGAACACGGCGAAGGCGGCGAGCAGCACGGGCCGCCGGCCGCGCCCGTCGGAGAGCGGGCCGATCACGAGCTGGCCCGAGCCCATGCCCAGCAGGAACGCGGCGAGGGTCAGCTGCACCCACGAGGCATCCGTCTGCAGCTCGCCCGCGATGGCGGTGAACGACGAGAGGTACATGTCGGTCGCGAACGGGCCGACCGCGCCGATGAAGCCGAGCGCGGCCAGCAGGCCGGGCGTGAGGCGACTGGCGGGGGCGGGCACGCCTGCCAGTCTGCCCGAGCCGCGCCGTGTGACGCGAAGATGAGCATCCGTTTCGCCAGTGCGAGAGCCTTAGGTTAGCCTTAGCTCAACCCCATCCCCGCTCCTTTGGAGACGCCCGTGCTCGCCAACTACCTCATCGGTCTTCGCGAAGGCCTCGAAGCCGGCCTCATCGTCGGCATCCTGTTGGCGTACCTGGGCAAGATCGGCCGCACCGACCTGCGCGGCCGGCTGTGGATCGGCATCGGCATCGCCGTCACGATCTCGCTCGCCGTCGGCGCGCTGCTCACCTGGGGTCCCTACGCGATGACCTTCCAGGCGCAGGAGATCCTCGGCGGCGTGCTCTCGCTCGTCGCGGTCGCCATGGTCACCTGGATGATCTTCTGGATGGGCACGCACGGCCGCACCCTCTCGGGCGAGCTGCGCGGCCGCGTCGACCAGGCCATCGCCGGCTCGGCCTGGGCCCTCGTGCTGCTCGGCGCCCTGTCGGTCGGGCGCGAGGGCGTCGAGACCGCCCTGTTCGTCTGGGCCAACGTCTCGGGCGGCAGCGACCCCGTGCTCGGCACGCTCGGCGCGCTCGCCGGCATCGCGACGGCGATCGTGATCTCGTGGGGCATCTCGAAGGGCCTCGTGCGCTTCAACCTCGGCACCTTCTTCACCTGGACCGGCCTCTTCCTCATCCTCGTCGCCGCGGGCGTGCTCTCGTACGGCATCGGCGACCTCCAGGAGGCGTCGGTCATCCCCGGCTGGGGCACCCCGGCCTACGACCTCACGGCCGTCGTGCCGGCGGGCGGATGGCTCGACAGCCTGCTCGGCGGCATCTTCAACTTCAGCCCGCAGCCCACCTGGGCGCAGGTCATCGGCTGGGTCGCGTACGTCGCGGTCACCATGTCGTGCTACCTCGTGATGCTGAAGCGCCGGCACGCGCCGAAGCCCGCGCCGGCCCCGGCGCCCGCCGTCGCCCCCGCGCACTGACCACCCGCGCACTGACCACCCGCATCCACGACCCCGTTCCACCCGCACAGGAGCCCCAATGACCCGTCGTGCCCTCGCGGCATCCGCCCGCCCCGTCTCGATGGCGCTGGCCGCCCTCACCGCGCTCGCCCTCACCGGGTGCGTCGCGAAGGCCGACCTCGCCGAGGCGATCGCCGTCGACATCAGCGACGACGCCTGCGCGGTCGCGACCCCCACGGCGAAGGCCGGCGCGGTGACCTTCACGCTCAGCAACAACGGCAGCGACGTCAACGAGTTCGAGATCCTCGCCGACGACCAGCTGCGCATCGTGGGCGAGAAGGAGAACGTCACCCCGGGCCAGAAGGTCGACTTCACCGCCCAGCTCGAGCCGGGCACGTACTACACCGCCTGCAAGTTCCAGCAGGTGGGCGCCCCCGTCGGGCTCGCCGAGTTCACCGTCACTGGCGAGGCATCCGCCGTCTCGGCCGACGAGCAGCAGCTCGGCGACCAGGCGGTCGAGGAGTACCTCGCGTACGTCCGCTCGCAGGCGAGCGAGCTCCTGCCCCTCGTGCAGCAGCTGGCCG
>JBDIAF010000388.1:0-2785 GCA_039812245.1 Agromyces sp.
GCCGGCCGAGCTCATCGGCGGCGAGGGCCGCTTCGCGGCGCTGCACGCGGCCTGGCGCGACTCCCTGGTGTGAGCCGCGGCCGGGGCGGCACCCCCTCATCTGGGTGCTGCCCGGACCGTGCCTTCGGCGATATGGTGAGCGGGGCGGTGCGTCCGCCTTCCGGCCGCGCGCCCGAGCGCCGTCGAACGGAGGTGCCATGGATGGAGACGACGGCCGCTTGCGGGTCGCCATCGCCGACGACGCGATGCTGCTCCGCGAAGGCATCCAGAAGGTGCTCGAGGACGCCGGGCTCGACATCGTCGCCTCGGTCGGCACTGCCGACGAGCTGATCGAGGTCGTCGCCGCCGACGGGGTCGACGTCGCCGTGCTCGACATCCGCATGCCTCCCTCGCACACCGACGAGGGCATCGTCGCACTCGAGCGGCTGCGCGCCGACGGCTCGGGCATCGGCGTACTGCTGCTGTCGATGTACGCGACCCCCGAGTACGCGCTGCGCGTGATGGGCGCGGGCAGCGGCACCGGGTACCTGCTGAAGGAGCGCGTGTCCGAGCCGCAGACGCTCGTGCGCGCGGTCGAGACGGTCGCGGCCGGCGGCTCGGTCGTCGACCCCGAGGTCGTCGAGCAGCTCGTCAAGCGCAGCCGCGCCGACGACCCGCTCGCCCGGCTCACCGAACGCGAGCGCGCCGTGCTCGAGCTCATGGCGCAGGGCTACTCGAACAGCGGCATCGCCCAGGCGCTCTTCCTCGGCCTCAAGACCGTCGAGACGCACGTGCGCAGCATCCTGCAGAAGCTCGGGCTGGAGGAGTCGCCGGAGCACCACCGGCGCGTGCTCGCCGTGCTCGCGCTGCTCGGCGAGCGGTGAACGGCGGCCGGGTGAGGCGAAGCGGGGCAGCCGCATGATGGCGCCGGGCCGCCGCGGGCGGATCGTCAGGCGCAGCATCACGATCGCGCTCGCGGTGGCGCTGAGCCTCGCGATGGAGATCGCGGGCTTCCACGCGACCCCCGTCGCGGACCGGCCCGAGATCGCCTACGCGACCCTTCACGCGATCGTGCCGCTCGCCTTCGCGATCTGCGCGGGCCTGGCCTGGGTGATCTCCGAGAGCCGCTGGCCCGCACGCCTCATGGTCGCGTTCGTCGTGCTCTGGATCCCGCAGTCGATCTACGCCGTCATCGGCTCGCTCGGCTGGCTGTGGCCGCTCGTGCGGGGCGTCGACCTCGTCTGGGCCGTCGTCACCGGCATCATCGTGCTCGTCTATCCGAGCGGTCGCCTGCGCGAGCGGTTCGACCGCTGGGTCGCCGGCATCGCGATCGTCGCGACCGCGGTGAACCTGCTCGCCGTGGTGCTGCTCGCGGCGCCCGGGCCCGGCACCTGCGACTGCGCACCGAACCCGTACCGGGTGGCCGACCTCCCCGGCCTCTTCGCCGCGATCGACGTCGGCTACCGCATCGTCGGGGTGGCCCTCGCCCTGGCCATCGCCGTGCGGCTGCTCGCCCGCTGGGTGCGCGGCAGCGTGCCGGCGCGCACCGCCGCCTTCCTCATGCCGATCGCGCTCGTGGCCTGGGCCACGACGCTCACCGCGCAGGCCGTCAGCTACGCGGTGGACGCGACGGGCGACACCGTGCTCGCCGTCGTGTCGCTCATCTCGATCGCCTCGATCCCCGTGAGCTTCGTCGCCGGCGTCTCGCACGCGCGCAACATGCGCGCTCGCGTGGCCGACCTCATGCGCATCACGCGCGAGGGCGCCGACCGCGGGCTCTGGGCCGAATCGCTCGCCCGCACCCTGCGCGACCCCTCGGTGCGGGTGTACTGGTGGGACGACGAACGGGCCGCCTACCTGGATGCCTCGGGCGCCGCGATCGCCGTCGAGGACGCCGACCCGCGCGGCAGCCAGAGCGTGCTGCCCGTGGCGTCACCGCTCGGAGCGCCGATCGCCCTGATCCGGCACGACCGGGTGCTCACCGACAACATGCGCCTGCTCGACGGCGTGTCGAGCGCGCTGCGGCTCTCCGTCGACAACGGTCGGCTGCGCTCGGAGATCGAACGCACGCTCGCCCAGGTCCGCGAGTCGCGGCAGCGCATCGTCGAGGCGGGCGTCGAGGCGAGGCGGCGCATCGAGCACGACCTGCACGACGGCGCCCAGCAGCAGCTCGTCTCGCTCGCGATGCGATTGCGGCGCACCGCCGACCAGGCGCGCGACCGCGGCGTGCCCGCGCTCGGCGACGAGATCGACGCCGAGATCGTGCAGTTGAACGGCGCGCTGCGCGAGCTCCGCGAGCTCGCCCACGGCATCCACCCGAGCCTGCTCAGCCAGGGCGGACTGTCGCTCGCCCTGCCGGAGGTCGCCGGCCGCTGCCACGTGCCGACCGAGGTCGAGGTGCGGGTGCCCGGGCGGCTCGCCGAGCTCGTCGAGTCGACCGCGTACTTCGCCGTCGCCGAGCTGCTCGCGAACGTCGACAAGCACTCCGGCGCGACGCGCGCCTGGGTGCAGGCCGGCCTCGGCGACGACGCGGACGAGGCGCATACGGGAGCGCACGGGGGAGCACCCGGGGGAGTGCGCGATGGGACGCCGGCTGCGGCGCCGGGCGTGCTCGAGCTCGTGGTGCGCGACAACGGCGCGGGCGGCGCCAGCCTCGACGGCGGCACCGGCATCGTCGGCATCGTCGACCGGGTCGAGGCGATCGGCGGCACGCTCGAACTCGAGAGCGCACCCGGCCGGGGCACGACCGCGACCGTGCGGCTGCCGGTGCGCGGCGAGGGCTGAGCCGGCGCTACGCGCGCCAGCG
>JBDIAF010000389.1:0-2780 GCA_039812245.1 Agromyces sp.
CAGCGGCAAGCAGGGCATCGCGATCGCCGACGCCGCCCGTGCCCGCGGCGCGCTGGTGACGCTCGTGGCGGCCAACCTCGAGGTCGGCGCCCCGTCGGGCTGCGAGGTGCGCACGGTGCAGACCGCGCTCGAGCTGCAGCGGGCGGTGACCGAAGCCGCCTCCGGCGCCGACGTCGTCGTCATGGCGGCCGCGGTGGCCGACTACCGCCCCGCCGCCGTGAGCGAGCAGAAGATCAAGAAGGACGCCTCGGACGACGGGCTCACCCTCGAGCTCGTGCGCAACCCCGACATCCTCGCGGGGCTCGGGCGCGCCCCGCACGACGGCACGCTCCTCGTCGGCTTCGCCGCCGAGACCGAGCCCGACGACGAGCGGCTGCTCGCGCTCGCCCGCGCGAAGCGGCGCGCGAAGGGCGCTGACCTCCTCGTGGTGAACCGCGTCGGCTGGAACGAGGGGTTCGCCGCCGACGACAACCGCGTCGCGATCGTCGACTCGGACGACGCGGTCGTCACAGAAGCACACGGGAGCAAGGCGTCGGTGGCGCATGCCATCCTCGACGTGGTTGTCTCTCAGCTGACCCCGGCGGCAGATGCCGCACCGAACCAGTAGTCCCGCCGACCGCGTAGCCGCGCACCCAGCGTAAGGAACCCCCTGCCATGACCGATCTGCGCCTGTTCACCTCCGAATCCGTCACCGAGGGGCACCCCGACAAGATCTGCGACCAGATCTCCGACACGATCCTCGACGCGATGCTCGCGGTCGATCCCGCCGCGCGCGTCGCCGTCGAGACGCTCGTGACCACCGGGCTCGTGCACGTCGCCGGCGAGGTGTCGACCACCGGATACGTCGAGATCCCCGCCATCGTGCGCGAACGCGTCACCTCGATCGGGTACGACTCGTCCGACGTGTGGTTCGACGGCCGCTCCTGCGGCGTCTCGGTGTCGATCGGCGGGCAGTCGCCCGACATCGCCCAGGGCGTCGACCACGCCTTCGAGGCCCGCGAGCGCGCGAGCATCGACGAGCTCGACCGGCAGGGGGCCGGCGACCAGGGCATCATGTTCGGCTACGCGGTGCGCGAGACGCCAGAGCTCATGCCCGTGCCGATCTGGCTCGCGCACCGGCTCGCCGAGCGCCTCGCCGCCGTGCGCAAGCAGGGCGAGCTCGACTACCTCCGCCCCGACGGCAAGACCCAGGTCACGATCGGCTACGAAGGCCAGACGCCGAAGACCATCGAGACGGTCGTGCTCTCGACCCAGCACTCGCCGAAGGTCTCGACCGAGCAGCTGCGCGCAGAGGTCGAGGAGCTCGTGATCCGGCCGGTGCTCGACACCGTCGAGCTCGCCAGGCCCGAGCTGCGGGTGCTGATCAACCCGACGGGCCGCTTCGAGATCGGCGGTCCGCAGGGCGACGCCGGCCTCACGGGCCGCAAGATCATCATCGACACCTACGGCGGGGCGAGCCGGCACGGCGGCGGGGCGTTCAGCGGCAAGGACCCCTCGAAGGTCGACCGCTCGGCCGCGTACGCCATGCGCTGGGTCGCCAAGAACGCCGTCGCGGCCGGCCTGGCCGACCGCCTCGAGCTGCAGGTGGCCTATGCGATCGGCGCCGCCGCGCCGGTCGGGCTCTACGTCGAGAGCTTCGGCACCGCCCATGTGCCCGACGAGCGCATCATCCAGGCGATTCGCGAGGTCTTCGACCTGCGTCCTGCCGCCATCATCCGCGACCTCGAACTGCTGCGGCCGATCTACGCGCAGACGGCGACGTACGGCCACTTCGGCCGCGAGCTGCCCGACTTCACGTGGGAGCGGCTCGACCGCGTCGACGACCTCCGCGCCGCAGCCGGGCTCTGAGGTGCCGGGCGACCTCGTCGCCCGGGTGCTCGTCGACTCGCCGCTGCCGCAGCTCGACCAGCTCTTCGACTACCGGGTGCCCGAACGCCTGCGCGAGGCCGTGCGCGCGGGCATGCGGGTGCGCGTCCCGCTGCGCACGGGCGGCCGTATCGCCGACGGCTGGCTCGTCGAGCTCACCGACGGCAGCGAGTTCGAGGGGCGCCTGAGCGAGCTCGACGACCTCGTCTCGGAGGCGCCGATGCTGCAGCCCGAGGTGTGGGCGCTCGCCCGCGCCGCGGCCGACCGCGCTGCGGGCAACGCGAGCGACATCCTGCGTCTCGCGATCCCCGGCCGGTACGTTCGGGCCGAGCGCGCCTTCCTCGCGGCCGAGGCCGATCCCGGCCCCCTCCCGCCGTCGCCCGAGGTGCTCGACCCCGAGCATCCGCTCGTACGAGGCATCCGCGAGGGTCGCCGCATGGTGCTCGACGCCGAGCCGCGGCCGGTGCCCGTGGAGTCCGGCGGAGACGTCTGGATCGGTGCGTGGGCCGCCGAGCTCGCCGCCGCGGCCGTGACCACGCTCGCCATGGACCGCTCCGCGATCGTGATCGTGCCCGACTACCGTGACCAGGAGCAGCTCGAGGCCGCGCTCGGCGTGCTCGTCGACGGCCGGCGGGTCATCCGCACCGACGCCCGCCAGACCGGTCCCGCGCGCTACCGGGGGTTCCTGGAGGCCACGCGCGACGACGCTCGCATCCTCATCGGCAACCGCTCGGCCGTCTACGCCCCTGCGGCACGGCTGGGGCTCATCGCCTTCTGGGACGACGGCGACGCACTCATGAACGAGCCGCTGGCGCCGGGCGTGCACCCGCGCGATGCGGCGCTCATCCGGCAGGAGCAGTCGGGGGCCGCGCTCCTCTTCGCCGGCCATACCAGAAGCGTCGAGGTCGCGCGCC